>NZ_PZKN01000008.1 GCF_003046795.1 Desulfonatronum sp. SC1
AAAAATATATAGGTATAAATTTTGTGTCAAAGTTTAAAGAATAGAAAAAAATGTTGACCTGTTCAGGAAAAATTTACATAGCTGAACTATATTGTTGATGTGCTTTTTGCGTCATCATCAGAACAATCCATCCCAACAGACTCTGAACTGAGAGAGCCGTACGTCATGCCGCACCTTTTCCGATACATCTGAACTTTCTCCTTGTTGAGGCGAGTTCGCCTTGATTCAGGAGTCGAAGCCGGATGGGCTTTGTCGCACTTGAACAATACGGAATTGTTGCGTGATCTTACAGCCATTGCATCTTCATCATGGTCGCTTACGACCTCTCAGGCCGACTACCCTTGATCGACCGACAATCCTGCTCGCTCTTTTCTCCGTCGTCTCCGCCTTTGGTCCAGCATATCATCTTTCGCTCCCCGACTCCCTGCCATCTCCTGCTTTTCATCTGCCATCTCTTTCAAGAGTTGGTTCCCCGCAGATTTTCCATCCCTTTGTTTTTCGAGCTGAATCTTCGTTTGGCTTTCCGCGACGATCTGAGCGGCTGATCACCCGCCCTCGGTCTTTTCTGAACTCCGCGCTTGGGTTGGGCCTCGTCAATCGCCGCATACTTTTGCTTTCGGCCTCTTTCCCGGGCGTACGTCCGCCAACCAGCCATCTTACGCATCGAACTCCGCGGTCAGTCCGTCGGAGAGCGAGCAAATATATCCTCGGCAAGCACTTCTTGCCGCCTCACCTTCAACTCAAGGAGTCGTCATGCAGATCAACCGCAGAAACTTCCTCAAGTTTTCGGCCGTAACCGGTTCGGCCCTGGCTTTCGGCGGACTGGGATTCAATCTCAGGCCTGCCGTGGCCAAGGCTGAATTATCGAAATTGCGGGACGCCAAGGAGACAACCTCGGTCTGTTGCTACTGTTCCGTGGGCTGTGGCCTGATCGTCCACACGGCCCTTGGCGGGAAAGGGCGGACCGTCAACGTGGAAGGGGATCCGGATCATCCCATCAGCGAGGGATCGCTGTGCGCCAAGGGGGCCTCGGTCTATCAACTGGCCGAGAACGAGAACCGGGTGACCAAGGTGCTCTACCGCGCGCCCTACGGCGACAAGTGGGAGGAAAAAACGTGGGATTGGGCCATTGATCGGATCGCCCGTAAGGTCAAGGAGGCCAGGGATCAGACCTTCGTGACGACCAATGCCCAGGGGCAGGTGGTCAACCGTGCGGACGGGATCGCCCATGTGGGGTCAGCGGCTCTGGATACCGAGGAGTGCTGGTACCTCCAGGGTCTGATGCGTAGCCTGGGGCTGGTGTACATCGAGCACCAGGCCAGATTGTGCCACAGCTCCAGCGTACCGTCCCTGGCCGAGTCCTTTGGTCGCGGGGCCATGACCAATCATTACAACGACCTGATGAACAGCGATTGCATCCTGATGATGGGCGGGAATCCGGCGGAATGTCATCCGGTTTCCTTCAAATGGATCATGAAGGCCAAGGAGCGGGGCGCGACGTTGATCAGCGTGGACCCGCGCTTCAACCGGACCTCCAGCAAAGCCGACATCTATGCCCCAATGCGCTCCGGTACGGACATTCCCTTTCTGGGGGGGATGATCAAGTATATTTTGGACAATAACCTGTATTTCAAGGACTATGTCACCAATTACACAAATGCCGCTTTTCTGGTTAACCCAAAATTCGGCTTTACGGACGGGCTGTTTTCAGGCTGGGATCCGGAGAAAAACGCTTACGACAAGTCCACCTGGACCTATCAGTTGGACGACAAGGGGGTGCCCAAGCGCGATTTGTCTTTGAAGGATAAGAACTGCGTCTTTCAACTGCTCGGGAAGCATTTCGACCGCTACACCCTGGACCGGGTCTCCGAGACCACCGGTACGCCCAAGGACAAGCTTCTTGAAGTCTACAAGGCCTACTCGGCCACGGGGAAGCCGGACAAGTCCGGGACCAACACCTACGCCATGGGCTGGACACAGCACACCATCGCGGTCCAGTTGATTCGAACCATGGCCATGATCCAGCTCCTTCTGGGCAACGTGGGCAACGCCGGTGGCGGAGTGAACGCCCTGCGCGGCGAGGCCAATGTCCAGGGCTCCACGGACAGCGCCCTGCTTTATCATATCATCCCGGCCTACAATCCCGCTCCCCGGGCGGTCTGGCCCACGCTGGCCGATTACAACAAGGCCAACACTCCCGTCAGTCACGATCCCAAGAGCGCCAACTGGTGGCAGAACCGGCCCAAGTACATCGCCAGCCTGCTCAAGGCCATGTATCCGGACAAGGCGCCCGAGGAGAGCTACAACTACATGCCCCGGTTGGACGTGGGCCAGGACTGTTCCTGGCTGGTGATGTTCGACCACATGCTGCAAGGCAAGTTCAAGGGCCTGTTCGCCTGGGGCATGAACCCGGCCGTCAGCGGGGCGCATTCCAACAAGACCAGGGAGGCCATGACCAAGCTGGACTGGCTGGTCAACGTGAACATCTTCCAGAACGAGACAGGCTCCTTCTGGCACGGCCCGGGCATGGACCCCTCCAAGGTCAAGACCGAAGTCTTCATGCTCCCGGCCGCGGTGTTCTATGAGAAGGAAGGTTCCATCACCAATTCCGGGCGCTGGGCTCAGTGGCGTTACGCCGGCCCCGAGCCGTTGGGAGAGAGCAAGCCCGACGGGGACATGATGGTCATGCTGATCAAGCGGCTCAAGGAACTCTACCAGGAAGAAGGGGGCGCATTTCCCGATCCCGTGGACGGCTTTACCCTGGACGCCGTGGTCACGGACGGCAAGTTCGATCCGGTCAAGATGGCCAAGCTGCACAACGGCTACTTCCTCACCGACAAGAAGATCGGTGACGCGACCTACAAGGCCGGGACCCAGGTACCCGGCTTCGCGCTGCTCCAGGACGACGGCTCCACGGCCTGCGCCAACTGGCTGTACTGCGGGTCCTTCACCGAGGCCGGAAACCTGATGGCCCGCCGCGACAAGACCCAGACCGAGATGCAGGCCAACATCGGTCTGTTCCCCAACTGGGCCTGGGCCTGGCCGGTCAACCGACGGGTCCTGTACAATCGGGCTTCCGTGGACCAGCAGGGGATGCCATTTGCCCCGCAAAAAGCGGTCATCAAATGGGAGCAGGGCAAGTGGATCGGAGACGTGCCCGACGGCCCCTGGGCACCTTCGGAGAGACACCCCTTCATCATGACCACCGAGGGCTTCGGTCGTCTTTTTGGCCCGGGTCTGGTGGATGGACCGTTCCCTGAACACTACGAACCCTTGGAATGCCCCTTCGAGACCCAGCTCTTCTCCAGTCAGCTGCACAACCCCACGGCCCTGCATTTTTCCGGGCCGCTGGACAAGCGGGCGGTTTGTGATCCGCGCTACCCCTTCGTGGGCACAACGTATCGCGTCACCGAGCATTGGCAGACCGGGGTCATGACCCGCTGGACTCCCTGGCTTTTGGAGTGTCAGCCCCAGATGTTCGCGGAGATCGATCCGGAACTGGCCAAGCTCCGGGGCATCGCCAACGGGGAGAAGGTGATCGTGGAGAGCATCCGCGGCCAGGTGGAGTGCGTGGCCATCGTCACCCCCCGGCTGAAACCCTACAAGGTCATGGGGCAGAGCCTGCACATGGTCGGCGTGCCTTGGCACTACGGTTGGGTGCATCCCAAGGACGGCGGGGACGCGGCGAACCTGCTGACTCCTGCCGTGGGCGATCCGAACACCGGTATTCCGGAGACCAAGGCATTCATGGTCAATATCCGCAAAGCATAGCAGGCCGTTGAATTTCCCAATTGCTGCGTCACTGCAAAAAGCTCAAACTCTCACGCATCAATAAATACGCTTCGACCTTGAGCTTTTTTTGCTCCTTGCACTTGGGATTTTTGAACGGCCAGCCGAAATAGGACTTTTTCAACACTCAGATAGGAGGAAACTGAGTCATGCAAGGAAAAACGTTTTTCATCGATCTGACCAAGTGCACGGCCTGTCGGGGCTGCCAGGTGGCCTGCAAGCAATGGAAGAAGCTGCCCGCCGAGGAAACCAAAAACTGGGGCTCGTTCCAGAACCCCAAGGATCTGTCCTTCAACACGTTGAAGTTGGTCCGGTTCTCTGAAGTGGAGGAGAACGGGGAGTTCAAGCACTGGTTCTTCTTTCCGGACCAGTGCCGACATTGCGTGCATCCGCCGTGCAAGATGGTTGGCGACATGTATGACGACACGGCCATCCTGCACGATCCGGAAACCGGCGCGATCCTTTTCACGGAACGCACCAGGGATCTGGACGGCGAGGAGATCCGGACGTCCTGCCCCTACGATATTCCCCGCTGGGATGATACCAAGGTGCAGGCCAAGTGCGACATGTGTCTGGATCGGGTGCAGAACGGGCTGTTGCCTGCTTGCGTACTGTCCTGTCCCACCGGGACGATGCATTTTGGGGACCGTGAGGAAATGCTGGAATTGGCCAAGAAGCGTCTGGCCGAAGTACGGGCCTACCGACCAAAAGCCGTGCTGGTTGATCCGGAGGATACACGGGTCGTCTATCTGTGCGAAGAAACCCCCCGCAAGTATCACGGCTATGCCATGGCCGAGGCGGACGTTCCTGGAACGCTGAGCCGGAAAAGGGTGCTGGCCGCCGTGGCCTCGCCCGTCCGGCATCTGTTTGGATAAAGCGCAAAACACGACAAAGGCGGATTAACACAAGGGCCATGTATGAACCCGCCGGGTTCGTGCATGGCCCTTTCTGGTTTCACGACCTGCGAGATCGGAAACCCTGACGGATTATCTGTTTTGCAACGAAGTAAACACTGCTTTGGCGTTCCCAGAGTGGCTCTTGGTCGCAGACCAATCAGTGCGCTGCTACACCCTCGGTTCGCCAAGATGTTTCCGGGGCAACCCGAGTCTGCCCCATTAGCCTGGAGATTCGTTTCTGACTTTCAGACCGGGAGCATCGCACAGTCCGCGAAAAATTTCCCGAAGCATGTTCTGGTCGATGAGTTCATGGAGGGGGCGGTCATAGTAGTCGTCGTCATCGGATGAAGGGCCAAGCGTTGTTGACATGTCGGACTCGTCGGGCGCGCCCCGAGAATCGCTTGGCCCAGATGCGGTTCCGGGAATGATCTCCCCTCCGGAGACATCCAGTTTGATTCCCGTGTTATTCTTGATCCAGGTGTCGGTTTCATCGTGGGTACCCAGGAACAGGAAGACGAAGTCGCCCTCATGCTTGGCCAGGACCAGCCGATGCCCGCCGGCGAGGTTGAACTTCCAGCAGTTTTCCATTCTGGCCTCGCCGTTGGTGGTCAACTTGCGGGCAACAATGGGATCCAAACGACCGCTGTCGGCCAGATCCTGGATAATTGTCCGGGCCTGCCGGGCCGCGCCTTCGGCCTTGCCCCCGGATTTGAGCATTTTGGCTGTTTTCTTGGAAAACTGCGCAGGGTCGACAATAATAACGGCCATGGAGAACCTCCGGGCATTTGGTGTCAGTGTTTCGGCGGAAACGGTCTTGTGTTCACGGAACCGTTTTCTTTTACAGCATCTTCGAGTTTTGTGTCTAATTTAATAGACGGATGGATATTTCTTCAGGCGATTGCTTTTTTCGATGTACGGACCGCGACACAACGGAAACGGGTCCGGTTTCAAATATCATCTGGCATGTATGGAGAATATGCCGGTGAAGTTTTTCACGTCGGCCTGCTCAATTGGAACGGCGAATGCTTTTGTGGCAACACAATACAGGGAAGCTATTTGACTTTTCGTGTTCTTGTTTTTTACGAATGAAATGCACGTCGTTACAAAAGCAAACACTTAACCCAAGAGGAATACGAAACATGATTGAAATCACCCCTTCCGTGAAGGAACAACTGGACAATCACTTTCAAGGCAAGGCGCAATCCCCGATCCGGGTCCATCTTGCAGCCGGATGCGGGGGAGAGCGGCTCTCTTTGGCATTGGACACGGAGCAGGAGACGGACCTGGTGCAGGAAATTAGTGGCTATACCTTTGTCGTGGACAAGGAATTGAGCCAGAATGCCGGGGCTATCAAGATCGACATGACGCCGTACGGATTCGCCGTCTCCTCCGAGGTGCCCGTGGGTGGCGGAGGAGGTGGTTGCGGGGGAGGGTGCTCGTCCTGTTGACGGGATGAGACGTATCCGCTCCAAAATCAGCTTCTGTCGCTCCTGGTAGAGGACGGCAACAAGGCACGGCTTTGGGCGTGCCTTTTTTTGTACGCAATTTTATCCGAGTGTCTCGCATTGGCTATCAGCCAAGTGCCTCGGGTGAGTCCCAGCTTCTTCGACAGACGGCTCCAATCGGTCGTCGGACGCGCCGCCGCGCGGCTTCAATCAATGGCATTTCCGGGAATTATCCCGGCATCGTGGCTGGTTACGGCTCCCGTTGAGACTTCCCAAAAACGGAGAGCGAAGGACCACTAAGGCCGCTTCGCTCTCCGTGACATGCTCACCTGGCTCTCGCCGAGCGCTTTCCTTTCCGGTGGGCGTTCCGGCAGGACGAGGATTAGAGGATTTTGAACTCGTGGACCTGGTTGGTCTTGGAGTCGATGACGTGGACGCCGCAGGCGATGCAGGGGTCGAAGGAGTGGACGGTGCGCAGCAGTTCCACGGGGCGCTTGGGATCGGCGATGGGAGTGTTGATCAGCGCTTCTTCCACCGGGCCCAGCTTACCGGCCGCGCAACGCGGCCCCAGGTTCCAGGTGGAGGGCACCACCAGTTGGAAGTTCTCGATCTTGCCGTTCTTGATCTTGATCCAGTGGCTCAGCGCTCCGCGAGAGACGTCGGCGAATCCGACGCCTTCGGCTTCGTCGGGCATCTCATGATTCTCGGCGATTTTGGTGTCTCCGCGCTTGATGTTTTCCTCCAGCTCGTTCAGCCAATCCTCGTTCTTCTGGGCAATGGTCAAGGCCTTGATGGCCCTTGCCGCGGTTCGCCCCAGGGTGGAGTGCAGGGCTTCAGGACCGACTCCGAGGTGGTTCAGCACCAGATCCACGGCGGCTTTCACCTCTGGATGCCCCTTGGCATAGGCCACCAGGACGGAAGCCAGTGGACCAACTTCTGTCGGTTCGTCTTTGTACCTGGGCGCTTTTGACCATGAATAGCGCTGCTTGTCGTCAATGCTGGTGTATTTGGGCGCGGTCACGCCCTCGTAGGGATGGCGGGCCTCGTCGCCTTCGTACCAGCTTGCGGCCACGTGCTCGTAAATGGCCGCGGGATCGAAGTCTTGCACATTGGCCAAGTCGCGATTCATGATCACGCCCTGGGGATACCAGCGGCTGTTGATGTCCTTCTCCACCTTTGGAAACTCGCCAAAAGCCAGGTAGTTGGTGCATCCGCCGATGCCGGCCCAATCCTTGTAATAGGAGGCCACTGCCAGCACGTCGGGGATGTAGACTTCCTCGATGAATTTCTGGGTTTCCTTGTACAGGCCGCGATATTCTTCAAGCCGCTCGGGCCGCAGGGCGTCGTAGCAGGTCACGCCGCCGCTGATGGTGAACTGCGTGTGCGGCACCTTGCCGCCGAACACGGCCATGGCCCGGGACGCCTTGATCTGCAGGCGCAGGGCTTCCAGGTAGTGGGCCGTGGCGATCAGGTTGACCACCGGCGGGAGATAGTAGGCCGGGTGGCCTCCCAGGAAATCGGCGTTGGAAAAGATGCCGAGTTGGCCTTGGTCAACATAGGTTTGCAAACGGTCCTGGACCGCCCGAAGGTCGTCCGCGGAAGTCGCGCGGGGGGAGATGTTCCCGGCGATCTTGGCCGCCTTGATCGGATCGGCCCGCAGGGCGCTGGTCACATCCACCCAGTCCAGGGCGTGCAGGACGTAGAAATGGATGAGATGGTCAGCCATGAACTGCGAGGCCAGAACGATGTTCCGGATCAGCCTGGCGTTTTCAGGGATTTGCACACCCACCGCATCATCCAGGCATCGGACGGATGCCAGGGCGTGGGTGTACTGACAGACCCCGCAGGCCCGTTGGGTGAAGTGCTGGGCGTCGCGCGGATCGCGGCCCTTGAGAATGGTTTCCAGGCCGCGGTATAGTTGGGAGCTGGACCAGGCGTTCTTGACCTTGCCGTTGTCCACTTCCACTTCCAAACGCAAGTGACCCTCGATCCTGGTCAACGGATCAACAACCACGGGTCCGGAATAGTTGCTTTGCGGGGTGACCGGAATGACCGGAGCACCTTGGGGCTTACAGCCAGACATAATTTCTCCTCCTTCGAATTATTGGCAATGTTGGAATGTCTTTCCGCATGATGTCGAAACTGTCAGTGATAAAATCTGATTCCACCGGCTGTTCAAAAACCTCGAAGGCAAGGCGCAATAAAAGCTATCCGGACACGTCCTGTGTCCGGCCCCTGCGGGCTGTGGCTGCGCCACATTTTCGATTTGCCGTCCTGGCAATCGAATCAAGGCCGAAGTGTATTTTGTCATCCATGAGGGTTTGAACTTTTTGCCGCAACGCAGCCAGCGAGGATTTTTCAACAGTCGTCTAAACCGGTTTGTAGAACGGACTGAGCTGATCCCAAAACTTCGGCTCGCTGCAGCCGATGCAAGGATGACCGGCCTGCACGGGCCAGTTGGTTTCGTTGAACTTGACCTTGGGACAGTTGTTGTAGGTGTCCGGTCCCTTGCAGCCGACCTCATACAGACACCAGCCTTTTCTGGCCTCTTCGGAGTCGAAGGACGGAGCGAACTCGTAGTTGAAGAAATGATCCAGTCGTTCACAGAGTTCATGGACCGATTCGCCGTAGAACAATTTCGGGCGATTCAGGCGATCCAGCTCCGGCATGCCCTTGGTCAGCAGATGCACCACGGTCCCGACGAAGTTGTAGGGACTGGGGGGACAGCCGGCGATGTTGATGGCCCGGGTCGGCAGTCCGAGGTGTTCCATCAATTCGTTCACGCCCATGGCTTCCGTGGGATTGGGGTTCGCGGCCTGGACGCCGCCGAAGGTCGCGCAGGCGCCGATGGCGATGACGGCCTGGGCCTGGGGCAGGTACTTTTGGGCCATTTCCAGCATGGTGTGTCCGCCGACCATGCCGTAAACGCCGTTGTCCTTGGTCGGAATCGCGCCTTCCACCACGGCGATGAACCCGTGGGGCGAGGTGACGGCCTGCTCCAGGGCGGCTTCAGCCGGATCGCCGGCCGCGGCCATCAGGGTTTCGTGATAGTCCAGGGAAATGGTGTCCAGGATCAGTTCGTCGATGTAGGGATTGACCGTGCGCACCACGGCCATGGAGCAACCGGTGCATTCAGCGAAGTGGAAATACACCACGGACGGGCGGCGCGGATCAGTGAGCGCGGCCGCGACTTGTTTGGCGAACGAGGCCTCCATGCCCATGGCCGCTGCCACCGCGGCACAGAACTTCATGAAATCGCGACGATTGACGCCACGACACGCGAGCCGTTTTTCGGCTTCGTCTCTGGCCAAGCCAACACTGAATTTCATAACCCACCTCCGTTTAGAGTGTTCATAACCAGGGCCTGTTGCGATATCGAGCCGTACGGGATCAGCCGGACCTGCCAAAACCCGTGAGGCTTTTTTTGAAAAGTTCAATTTTTCACGTGCTAATAACTGCTTTTACACTTTGAACTTTTCTTTGTCCTTGCGTTGAGGGTTGTGGGGAGAACCATTTGTGATGGAGTTCGCGCGGCGATAATGAAGGTGCTTGTGTAACACGTTCCGTGTTTTTGTTGTCTCCTGTACGCCGATTTGAAAAATTAGTAGCAAAATAGATAATGATCTCGATAGCCTCTATTCTTGCTGATTCTTAAACCGATTCCGGGGAATAATGTCAAATAGGTAAAAACAATCATATGAGGCTGTTTCGATAGGCGGGGGCGTGAGAGACCTTGGCCAGGTTCTTGCCAAGGGCGACCGGGGTCGGCGCGGGGGCGAAGAGGTATGATCAGGAGCGGGGCGGCATGCCTGGTCGGCATCCATGATCAGCGGAGAGAGGCGGCTTCTGGGCCGGGAGATTGCGGGAGAAGATGGTGAAAGGAGGCGGGGATGACATGAGTTCGAAATAGAGAAATTGTGGGGAGATGCCCTTCGTATTCCGGCAGGCGGGGCATTCAATCATCAGGCCGGAGCGGTTGAACCGCCCCGGGCAGGTTAATAGGCGACCCGCCTGATGCCTTCGATGGCTCGCAGCGCGTCCGCAAGCTCGTTGGTGGGGGGCTGGTGGATGATGTAGACGGTTTGGACCAGATTGTTCAGTTCGCGGGAATTGTTCTCCCGGATATTGATGCCCAGGTTGCCCAGGGTGGTGGCGATCTTCCCGAACATGCCCGGTTTGTCCTCGTGGGTGATGAAGATCGTGTAGATGCGTTTGCCCTCTTCCTCAACGGTTTCCCCGACGTTGACCGAGCTCTGGAAGTCGCCCCGGCGCAGATAGCTGACCACGACCTCGCTGATTTCCAGGCTGGTGCGGCGCACCGCGTTGCGGGTGCTGGCGCCCAGGTGGGCGCTGAAAATGATGTTCTCCAGTCCGCGCAGCCGGCTCAGAAAGGGCTCCCCCTCCCGCTTGGGCTCCACCTCGTAGCAGTCCAGGGCCGCCCCGGCGATGCGGTTGCTTTTCAAGGCGTCGTAGAGCGCTTTTTCAGAGACGTTTTTGCCCCGGGAGGCGTTGATCAAATAGGCGGAGGGCTTCATCATGGACAGTTCGGCATCGCCGATAACCACGTCCGTGCCCCCGGTATGCAGGCTGACGAAGTCGGACC
This sequence comes from Desulfonatronum sp. SC1, assembly GCF_003046795.1. Classification (NCBI taxonomy): domain Bacteria; kingdom Pseudomonadati; phylum Thermodesulfobacteriota; class Desulfovibrionia; order Desulfovibrionales; family Desulfonatronaceae; genus Desulfonatronum; species Desulfonatronum sp. SC1. Next base: position 10,734 of record NZ_PZKN01000008.1, read on the forward strand.
TTTCCAGCAGTTCGGCCTTGGTATCCACATATTCCACTTCGGAATCCATGGCGTGATAGACGTCCACCCCGATAACGCGCATGCCCAGGGCCTTGGCCTTGACCGCCAGAGCCTGGCCGATGCGGCCGCAACCGATGACGCCCAGGGTTTTGCCCATCAGTTCACTGCCCATGAACGCCTTCTTGTACCAGTGCCCGGCCTTCAGGGAGCAGTGGGCAAAGGGCACCCTGCGGGCCACGGCGAACATCAGTCCCAAGGCGTGCTCCGCGGCTGCATTAGTGTTCCCGTTGGGCGCGAACTTGACGATCACGCCGTATTCCCTGGCTGCTTCCTTGTCGATATTGTCCGTGCCCACGCCGCCGCGACCGACGATCTTCAGCTTGGCCCCGTTTCCGGCGCCGACCTCGATGACCTGCCGAGTGACCTTTGTGGCGCTGCGCACGATGAGCGCGTCAAATTCCGCGATGTCCGCCAGGAGTTGGTCCGGGTCGCGTTTGACCGTATCCACCTCGAAGCCTTCTTGCGAAAGATAGTAGAGAGCCTCGTCCGCCAATCCGTCATTGGCCAGAATTTTCATCAGCTACCTCCCGAGTAAGGCATTTTGCAGGTCGTACAGATAGGTTTCGAGCATCTCCGGCGTGATGTCGCCCATGTGCCCGATACGGAACACGGCGGCCTTGCCCTCGGCCGCCAGGGAGTCATTCAGTTTGCCGTAACCGGGATCAAACAGGTAGCCCTTGGAGCGCATGGTTTCCTTGAGCGCCTTCAGATCCTTGGGGGACATGCCCAGGGGGCATCGTACCGCGGTCAGGGTGGGCGATCGGTGCCCGGATTGGGCGAACAGCTCGAAGCCGTCCTGTGCGTCAACCCAGGCATGCACCATGTCCCGCATCCTGATGTGGCGGTTGAAACGGTTTTGCACGCCCTCGCGGTGGACGATATGATCGAGTTGGACGAACATCTGGTTGGCCAGGGTGCCGTTGGGGGTGGTCAGCGTTTGGGCCTTGGAAGCGCGCCCAAGCTGGCCCAGGATGTCCGACGAATGGCCTCGGAACTCCACCTTTTCGGCCTTGGCAAAGGCATCAGGGCCGATGAAGGCGATCCCGAAACCGGCGGGCAGTCCCAGGGATTTCTGGGTGGCGGTGCAGTACATGGTCGGCCGGGCCTCGTTGATTTCGCTGGGCGCTCCGCCGAAAATGGATACCCCGTCCACCAGGGGCAGCGCCCCGTGGGCGCGGATCAGAGCGCAGGCCGCCACGGTGTCGTTGGTCACGCCGGTGGAGGTCTCGTTGTGGGTGATGGTCACCACCTGGGGGCTGGTTTTCCGCAGGCGTTGTTCCAAGACCGCCAAATCCATGGCCCGGCCCGGCTCGAAGCGGAGTTGCTCGGCCTTCTTGCCGTTGACCACGGCCATCTTGTGATACAGATCGCCAAAGGCGCCCACGGATACGTTCAGGACCACGTCGTCCGCGGCGACAAGCGAGCGGATGGACGATTCCATGGCCGTGGAGCCCGAACCGTTGTAGATGACAACCTGGTAATCCGTGTCGGCGGGCAGCCCGGCCAAGGTCTTGAGATTGGCAATAATCGGGGCGAACCGCTTATTGTTCTCCGCGTCGCGGTGGCCGAATTCCGGCAGCAGGGCAGCCTGCTTCACCTCTTCCCGAATATACGTGGGGCCGGTGATGAACAGTTTCAAGGGGGCAAAATCAGAGTGATGCATGAAGATACCTCGCAACGATGATGACTGTGATGATTCCCGCCCCGGGGAGCGCACGGAACGGGCATTAAATACTGAGGGAAAAATGAGGCGGCCGAGAGCATTTGGCCGTGTCCGGAGCCTATCCAGCGACCTTTCGGTCTGGCCGCTTTACATGATTCTGGATAAGATGCAACAGGTGGAGATGCGGATACCAGGGCAGATTTGTTTTCGATTCCTCGGGCGCTTTCCGGATCGGTATCGATTTCGACTGATGCCGGCCTTTCCCGGGGACACGCCCTGAACACTCAATCGACTACTATACTGGGATTTTTGAAGTTTCACAGAGAACAATTTTGTACTGACCCTTAGGCGGAACCTCTTGCTGATTCGTGCTGTTTCGGGATACGTGAGGCCACGTTCAGGGCGTACTTCTCTCCGCCTGGCCTCCTTGAAACCTTTGAACCATCCGCAAGGCCCTGTCCTCGGAAACGACATGCATGGAGCGAACACGCACGGATACGCAATGAACCATTTCCCGGCTTTGGCCTTTACCGCGGACGCCTCGGACCCGGCTTCCAGGCTGCGCTGGGTTAGCGAGCAGGCCGAGGCGGTGGAGTTTTCTCCGGACCCGGAGCGGCTGGACCGGCTTCCGGAAATGGTTCGGCCTTTCTTGACCGCCGGTCTTTCCGTCCGATACCACACCAGATATTTCGAGCATGAACTGGGACACGCCGATCCGGTCCGGGCCGGTCAGGCCCTGGAGGCGCACGTGCGCACCCTGCGGGCCATGTCCGGACTGGGGGAGCCCGCGGTCACGGTGCATACCGGGCTTGACCCGCATCAGCCGGCGCATGAGCCGACCTTCGTGGAGAACCTGGCCCGGCTGGTGGAATGTGGAAGGGGGCTGGGCATCAAAGTCTGCCTGGAGAACCTGCGGCGCGGGCCTTCCAGCGATCCGGCGAACGTACTGCGGTGGGCCAAGGCCTCCGGGGCGATGATCACCCTGGACGTCGGTCACGCCCTGGGCTCGGAAGCCGCGCTAAGCGGCCGTTGTCCCGCGGAAAGGTTCGTGGATATCTTCGCGGATCGGCTGTTCGCGGTTCACATCTACGGTCGCGAAGACGACCAGGGCCATCACCCCATCGAGGACGTCGCTCCGTTCAGGCCGTTCATCGTCAAGCTCGCTCGAACCGGGTGCGCCTGGTGGACCATCGAATTGCAAAGCCCGGCGCACGCTCAGGACACCCGTGCCTTGCTCCTGAAGGAACTGGCGGCCATCTCCTCTCCGGCCTGCTCAAACCAGCACCCATCCGAACCTCCCGCTTCCCGTCGCATGAACTCAAACCACGCCTCTTGTTGCCCATGCCCGACAAATGCCTGTTGATCGTTCTGGACGGACTGGGGGATCGCTCCCATGAGGTCCTGGATTGGCGAACCCCGCTCCAGGCCTCCTACACGCCGCATCTGGACCGCCTGGCCCGAAACGGTGCCAACGGCCTGTACCACGCCGGCACCCTGGGCGAGGCTCTGCCCAGCGAAACCGCGCATTTTGCAATATTCGGTTATGATCGGAAGGAGTTTCCCGGGCGAGGGCCCCTGGAAGCCTTGGGTGCCGGGGTGGATTTATCCCGGGACGAAGTCGCCATCCTGGCGCACTTCGCGGCCCTGGAAGAGCGGGACGGCTGCCTGGCTCTGGTCCGGGACGTGCCCCAGGTCGAGGAAGAGGAGGTCGCCGCCCTGATTCGGGCGGTGGACATGTGGGAACAGGACGGCATCCGGGTTCGGTACGTCCCGGTCAAGGGCGTGTTCGGCGTGCTGGTGCTTTCCGGCGATGTTTCTCCGGACATCACGGACACCGGGCCAATGCGCGACGGCCGGTTCCTGTCGGACGTGCTGCCCTTGGTCTCGAAACATGCCAGGAGAGCAGGACCGGATGGGCCAGATGGGACGGATGGGGCGGAGAGCGATGAGGTTCGGGCCCGGAGGACGGCCAATGTGTTGCGGGCCTACCTTCTGCACGTTTGGCGCACCTTGCGGGAGCATCCGCTGAATGCCCGGCGCAGGGGGGCCGGGCTGCCGCCCGTCACGGGACTGGTCACCCAGCGCGCGGGAAGATTGTGTCCGGTGCAGCCGTTTTCCCGACGTTTCGGCCTGCGCGGCCTGAGCATCGCTTCGGGCGCGGTGTTTCGCGGATTGGCCCGGTATCTGGGCATGGATTGGCAAGCGCCGCGAGACACCGGCAATTTGCAGGCGGACTTTGCCCATGATCTGGCCGCCGTGCCTGGGCTTTTCGACCGGTACGACTTCATTCATCTGCACACCAAGGCCCCGGATGAGGCGGCCCATGCCAAGGATCCCCTGCTCAAGAAATCGGTGATCGAAGCCCTGGATCAGGCTTTGGGGAACGTTGAGGATTCCTTGCTGAAAGATCCGGACCTGTTGGTGGTGGTCACCGCGGATCACTCCACCCCCAGTTCCGGAAACATGATTCACTCCGGCGAGCCGGTCCCCTTGCTGTTCCACGGAAACGGGGTCCGGCGGGACATGGTGGATCGCTTCGATGAGATCCACGCCGCGTCGGGATGCCTGGGCGGGGTCCGTGGGCGGGAACTGCTTCGGCTGGCCCTGAATCACCTGGACATGGCCCGCCTGGAGGGGATCCGGGACACCCCGGATGAGTGCCTGTATTGGCCCGGAGACTACCAGCCCTTGCCAGTCCGTTGAAAAACCCCCAATTGCTGCGTCGCTGCAAAAAGTTCAAACTCTCACGTATGAATAAATACGCTTCGACCTTGAACTTTTTTTGCTCCTTGCACTTGGGATTTTTGAACGGACTGTCAGACAAGGACTTTTTCAACAGTCAGTTAACCCAATATCCGCATGGAAGCTCAGATGTACGACATCGGCGTGATTCACGGGCGATTCCAGGTGCCCCACAACGACCACCTCAAATACCTGTTGGTCGGCAAGGCGCTGTGCCGTCACCTGATCGTGGGCATCACCAACCCGGACCCCAGCCTGACCGTCGATACGGCTTCGGACCGCAAGCGTTCCAGCGCCCTGGCCAATCCCCTGACCTATTACGAGCGCTTGGTCATTCTGCGCGACGTCCTCTTGGAAGCTGGCATCAACCAGACGCGGACGACCATCGTCCCCCTGCCCATCACCCACCCCGAACTCTACCGCCACTACGTTCCCCTGGACGCGGTCTTTCTGCTTTCCATCTGCGACGACTGGGGCCGCCACAAACTGAGCCAGTTCCAGGCCCTGGGCCTGCGAACCCACGTTCTTTGGGACGTTCCCCCGGACCAGAAAGGCATCAGCGGCACGGAAGTCCGCCAGGCCATGATCGACGACCACCCCTGGGAACACCTGACCCCGGCGGCCACGGTCCGGCACTGCCGGGCCTGGAACATCGCCGAAAGATTGCGAACGATCCGGAATGTTGAATGAAGTTGTTTTTTTAAGAATTTCGGGCTTTTTTCTTCCCTCGTCGGAATCCTCAGAGGATTCTTTTCCATAGCTTTGGGTTGAGGCTACACCATCATTGACCCTGTCCGGGGCAAGTGGCGTGTTTTCGTCGCCAAGCCCAATGGGGTTGTTTCTATCCCTTATCAACGGTTTGGCGGTTCACATTCCATCTTGTTCCGGGTAGATTCGCGCGGGTTGAATCGTTGTCCGCCGGGTCGCCTTTCTCAACGCGGTCTTTGGATGGATGTCGGTGGGCAAGAGGCGGCTGTGTTTTCACTGAATATGATCATGGAGCAAAGAAAGATGAATAGACGATTGGCGACGTTGCTGCTGGTCGCGGTATTTTGCTGGGGGAGCGGGGGAGCTTTGTGGGCTCAGCCGCCTGGGCAGCAGGGAGGCCCGCCGCCGGCGGTGGTCGTGACGGCTCTGGTCGCGTCCGGGGAGATGATTGAGGAGCAAGAGTTCGTGGGCACGGTCTTTTTTCAGGAAACCTCCCTGGTGGCTTCCGAGGTCAGCGGTCGGGTGCTTGAGGTCCATTTCGAGCAGGGCGATCGGGTTCGCCGCGGCGACAAGCTAGTGACCATGGACGGGGTGCTCAAGTCCAAGGATCTCCAGTCCCGCCGAGCCCAGCGGGAGGAAGTCCTGTCTGAATTGTCCCGTGTCCAGCGGGAGTTGGACCGGATGCGGCGACTCTTCGATCAGGGGACCGTTGCCGAACAGGAGTACGAGAAGGTCAAATTTCTCGCCAGTGCGCTGGAGCGTCGAGCCGAATCCCTGGCCGCGGAAATCGCCCGGATTCAGGAGGAAGTGCGAATGCTGGAGGTTCTTGCTCCCTTCGACGGAGTGGTCCTGACCCGGCTGAGCAATCTCGGAGAGTGGCTGTCTTCGGGCTCCCCCGTGGCCGAAGTGGCGCGGGACGACGTGGTGGACATCCTGGTCAACGTTCCCGTGGACGTGGCTTTGGACCTGGAACTGGGTCAGGTCGCGCGGGGAAGCGCCGCGGGCCGGGAACTGGTGGGCCGGGTCCAGGCCGTGGTACCTCGGGGCGACGTGGGCTCGCGGACGTTTCCGGTCAAGGTTCGGCTGCCCAACGAGCACGGTCTTTTGGAAGGCATGGAGGTGCGGATGTACCTGCCCACCGGCCAGCGTCACGAGGGGTTGACCGTTCCCCGGGACGCCGTGGTTCCCAGCCCCATGGGCCAGGTGATTTTCCTGGTCCGGGACGGCCAAGCCCAAATGATCCCGGTCTCGGTCTCCGCCTTTGCCCGTGATACGGCTGGAATAGAAGCCCAGGGCGTCGAGCCCGGCGAGCATGTGGTGGTCAAAGGCCAGGAGCGCCTGCGCGATGGACAGCCGGTGCGGGCAGAGTGATTGGTGAAGTGTGAAGGTGAAGTGTGAAAGGTGAAATGTGAACCTCGCTATTGGCGTCCACTCCCCCCCTGAACCGCAAACCTCATCAGCCCTTGAACCGCTGAACCGTTGAACCGTTGAACCCTTGAACCGTGAACCCCAGAACCCCATGAATCCCATCAGTTTTGCCATCCGCAATCCGGTCACCATTCTGGTGGGCGTGATTTTTGTCGTGATTTTCGGTCTGATTTCCCTGTTCGGGATGCCCTATCAGCTCACACCCACGGTGATCGAGCCGGAGATTTCCGTGCAGACCGTGTGGAGCGGGGCTACGCCCTACGAGATTGAGCGGGACATCATCGAGGAGCAAGAAAACGTTCTCAAGGGCATCCCCGGCCTCGTGGAAATGGAGAGCGAGAGCTTCAGTTCCTTCGGGCGGATCAACCTGCGCTTCTCTCTGGGCACCAACGTGGACGACGCTCTGTTGCGGGTTTCCAACAAGCTCAACGAGGTGGCTTCCTACCCCCAGGGCGCGGACCGGCCGGTGATCACGGCCACGGGCGCGGCATCCTCCCCGGTGATCTGGACATCTCTGAAGACCCTGCCGGACAACCCCCGGAGCATCGAAACCTACCGGACTTTTTTCGAGAACGAGGTCCGCCAGGAGCTGGAGCGGATTGAGGGCGTGGCGGACTTGTTCGTGTTCGGGGGCACGGAGCGGCAAATGCACGTGGTGGTGCTGCCGGAGCGGCTGGCCGCCTACGGGATGACCCTGGACGAGGTGCTCGCGGCACTGCGCTCCGAAAATGTGAACGTAGCCGCGGGCAGTATCGACGTGGGCCGTCGGGACTACCGCATCCGGACCGTGGCCGAGTTCCAGGGGCCGGAGGAGATCGAGGCCCTGCCGCTGCGCTCCACCGGACAGGAGCGGGTCTTCTTGAAAGACGTGGGTTGGGCCGAATACGGCTATGAAAAAACCTCCGCGGCCATGCTGCACAAGGGTCGCAAGGGCATTACCGTGGGGGTGCAGGCCGAGCCCGGGACCAATGTCCTGGACCTGACGGACCGGGTGGAGGCCGTGGTCCTGGGGCTGAACGCGAACCTGCTCAACCCCAACGGGCTGGATCTGGAGTGGCTGGCCGACGAACGCGGCTATATCCAGGGGGCCATCGGCCTGGTTCAGCAGAACATCCTGATCGGCGGTCTGCTGGCCATGACCGTGCTGTTCATTTTCCTGCGCCGGATCTCCACCACCAGCATCGCCGCCGGAGCCATCCCCATCAGCATCATCGGCACCTTCATCTTCATGAGCGCCTTTGGCCGGAACCTGAACGTGGTCAGTCTGGCCGGAATTTCCTTTGCCGTGGGCATGCTGGTGGACAGTACCATCGTGGTTCTGGAAAACATTGACCGTCACCTGAAGATGCGCAAGCCCACCTGCCAGGCGGCCCTGGACGGCACCCGGGAGGTCTGGGGCGCGATTCTGGCCTCGGCTTTGACCACGGTGGCCGTGTTCCTGCCCGTGGTCTTCATTCAGGAGGAGGCCGGGCAGCTTTTCAAGGACATCGCCATTGCCGTGACCTGTGCCATCAGCCTGAGCCTCGTGGTCTCGGTGATGGTCATCCCGTCCATCACCTGCCAGATATTTCGGGTGGTCAGTTCGGTCAAGCCGCGAGACCTGGGGCCGCTGCCCAGGCTGGGCGGTTTTTTGGTCAATCTGATCATGTACTTCGTGCGCTTGGCCGTGCGCAACTGGTTCTCCCGGATTTTGACCGTCAGCACCCTGACCGCAGCCGCCGTGCTCATTGCCTGGCTGTTTTTCCCGAAGATGGACTACCTGCCCCAGGGCAACCGCAACCTGATCCTGAACATCCTGATCCCGCCACCCGGCCTGTCCTATCCGGAGCGGGAGAACATCGGCGAGCACATCCACCAGCGCCTGGAGCCCCACTACGACCAGGACGTGGACGGCTTTCCCGGGATCCGTCATCTGTTCTATGTTGGCGCGGAATCATTCATGTTTTTCGGGGCCGTGAGCACCCATGAGCAGCGGGCCGGGGAACTGATCCCGCTGTTTCGCAACGTGATCGGCTCCATCCCGGGCATGCTCGGGGTCAGCCTGCAGGCCGGGATTTTTCAGACCCGGCTGGGCCGGGGACGAACCATCGACATCGATATCGTCGGCCCGAATCTGGAGGAGCTGGTGACCGTGGGCGGAACCATGTTCGGGATGCTGCGCGGCATCTACCCCGAAGCCCAGGTCCGACCGATCCCCTCATTGGAGCTGACTTATCCGGAGATCCGGTTCATTCCGGATCGGGACCGGCTCAAGGCCGTGGGGCTGAGCGCCGCGGACCTGGGGCTGGCTCTGGATGTGCTGACCCATGGTCGCAAGATCGGCGATTTCAAGGAAGAGGGGCAAAAGACCATTGACCTGATTTTGCGCTCATCCGCCCAGGCCATGGAAACCCCCGAGGTGTTGCACCACGCCCTGGTGGCCACGCCCCAGGGAATCTCGCTGCCTGTCTCTTCCCTGGCCGCCATGGAACGAACCACCGGAATCACCCAGATCCGTCACCTGGAGCGCCAGCGGACCGTTACCTTGCAGCTCACGCCCCCGGAGGCCGTGACCCTGCAGGAAGCCATGGAAACCGTTCAAAATCGGATCGTTCCGGCCCTGGAGGCCCAGGGACTGCTGGCCAATACCCGGGTGGAGATGAGCGGGGTGGCGGACAAGCTGACCGAGACACGGCTGGCCCTGCAGTGGAACTTCATCCTGGCCGTGATTATCATCTACCTGCTGATGTCCGCCCTGTTCGGGAATTTCCTCTATCCGCTGATCATCCTGTTCACCGTGCCCCTGGCTACGGCCGGCGGGTTCGTGGGGCTGAAGCTGGTCAACGTGCTTATCGCCCCCCAGGCGTTGGACATCTTGACTATGCTCGGGTTCGTGATTCTGGTGGGCGTGGTGGTGAACAATGCCATCCTGCTGGTCAACCAGTCGCTGATCAATGTCCGCCAGCACGCCATGGAACATCTGGAAGGCGTGCTGGAGGCCACCAGGGTTCGTCTGCGGCCGATCTACATGAGCACCACCACCAGCATTTTCGGCATGCTGCCCCTGGTGGTGGCCCCGGGGCCGGGGTCCGAGCTGTACCGCGGCCTGGGCAGCGTAGTCCTGGGCGGGTTGGCCCTGTCCACGGTGTTCACGATCTTCGTGATCCCGTCCCTGCTGGCCTTCTTCATCCGCATGGAAACCCCGGGCTCGGCCATGGGCGCGGACGCCCCCCTGAGCGGGGCGGCACGCTGCGAGTTGCCAGAGTCTGAACGAGGAGCAAACAATGAAAAGCTATCGCAAGGAACTGTGGTTTGACGTGTCCGGTCGGCGGGCGTTCATCAACATAACGCCCCAGGTGGAACAGTGTCTGCGGGAAAGCGGGATTCAGGAAGGGTTGCTGCTGTGCAACGCCATGCACATCACGGCCAGCGTGTTCATCAACGATGACGAATCCGGCCTGCACCAGGACTACGACGACTGGCTGGAACGCCTGGCCCCCCACGCTCCCGTCAGCCAATACCGCCACAATCGCACCGGCGAGGACAACGGCGACGCCCACCTCAAACGCCAGATCATGGGCCGGGAAGTGGTGGTGGCCGTGACCAAGGGCCGCCTGGACTTCGGCACCTGGGAGCGGATCTTCTACGGTGAATTCGACGGCAACCGCCGCAAGCGGGTGCTGGTGAAGATTATTGGGGAGTGAGACGGGGGGGGAACTCCCCGTTTCGCACTACGATTCTCACGGCGCATGGCCCTTTCTTGTTGCTGCTTACCAAAAACATCACTCTGTCGCCTACCGTCAGCCGATTGATGTCCATGTCCACCAAATCGCCGTAGTGAAAGAAAAGGTCGTCCTCTCCCTCGTCCGGGCGGATGAACCCGTATCCGCCCTGGATGGAAACCACGGTTCCGGACTGGTCCTCGCCGGGTTTCGTCTTGGCCGCGTCCACGGGGCGGTATTTCTCCTTAACGAACAAATCCCGCACGATCTGGTCGTCGTGGCGCTCGGGGTCGTCGATGACCTCGTTGATCAGGATCGGGTAGGTGGCGTTGTCCAGCAGGGCCTGGGAGGTCTTGGTGACCCGGTGGTTCCCATACTGGTCCATGTATTCAAAGTCGCACCCCAGGACCATGACCCGCGCGCCAATGGTGTTCAGCTTTCTGGTTAGGGGCAGGTAGTCCCCGTCCGAGGCGATGAGCACGATCACGTCGTACTTCTTGAAAATGGCCAGCTCGAAGGCCTCCAGGGCCAGCCAGACGTCGATACCTTTCTCCCCCTCGGGGGACATCGGCAGATAATGGGTGATCACCCCTTCCTTCATCAGAATGTCGTCGAAGATACGCTCCTTGAGTAGCAGGTCCCGGGCCTGGGCGTCGTAGGCCGTCAGCCGCCCGCGAAAATAGTGCATGTCCACGATCTTGCAGTTCTTGACCGGCCGTTCCTCACGGGCCGCGACTTCGTGGATGATGAACTGGTGGACTCCGTTGATGCTGATCCGGGACTGGCGGGAGTGGTCGTAGAGGTAATAATTGCTGACGTGAAAGAAGAAATTGCCGTCATAAAATATGCCGATCTTGGTCAGGTTTGTGTTGGTGATCATGGGGATCCTGGGCAGGGCTTGAGTCCTGGCCCTTTTTCAATTTGGTTGCTGAGCGTCGAGATATCTCTGGTAATCGTCGTGCAAGGTTTTGGCTTGAGGTCCAGCCATGGGATGGAGATAGTCCGGAATGCTGAAGGCGATAATGTCGTTGCTCACGAGGGTTTGGGCCTGAAGCAGTTGTTGCTTGATGCGGTTTATTGGTGCCGGAACAAAATCGAGGCCGTCTTCCGCGGGAGCGAAGGTTTCCACGATGACCCGAAGGCGCGCGCCGGTCCGCGGCATGGAGGCCGCCAAGGCCTCAAGGTAGGCCGCCGACTCGGAGGGTAGGAGACGTTCGGTGCCCAGGCCGTCCTGGTACAGCACCTCCGTGATGTTACCTGAGAGGGCCAAATCGGCCATAAGTGCGGCAAATCCCATTGGATCGTTGCGGCCGGTGGCAAAGCATGAGACGCTTATTTCCACTTCCGGGGAAAGTTCGCGCAACCCATCGACGAGCCGGGTCAGGTGATTCGAAAGCCGGTTCAGGCGCTCCGCGTCGATCCAGGTGGCGTCGTCGATTTCCTGTGGAATATAGAACCCCGCGAAAATCGGCTCCTCCCCATAACGTTCGACCAGGGTCCGGGCCAGGGAAATCTGGTCCTGGAGCAGGCGGTTCAGGAAGACCTCCACCAGTCCGGCTTCATTCTTGATTTTTTCCCACCATGCCGGGTCTTCGCTCAGGCCGAATCGAACCGACAGGCCATGCCGTCTAGCCGCTTCGACAATCAAGTCCACGACGGGAGCGGGGTCAACGCGGTCGTTCGGAACGTCCATGCGTCGATCCGGGGTCAGTCGCCAGAAAAAAGCCGGTTCGGTGATCAGCGACCACTGGAGGATGATTTCCCGGATACCCATTGCCTTCAGATCAGCGCAGAGAGTGTCCCAGTTCTGCTCGGTCCAGTCGTCGTGACGGTCCCATATCTGGATGAACGTAGAGGAAAAAGCCGGGGGAGTCTCGGCCCGAACTGGAAGCGCACCCCAGGCCAGGGCCAGGCACGCCAGGAGCGCCCACCACGCGGCCCGAAGCCTAGAACCGGAAGAGCAGTGTCGCGAAAAAGGCGTCAATTTGGTCATCCTTGATGTTGTCCGTATTGAATATTCGACCTACCTTGTAGGTCATGAGAAGTTCCACGCTTTTCCGGGGCAAGGCGTACTTGTCCTCGTCGTACAGGTAGCGGGTCGAAAGGCCGAGGCCGCCCTCGTAAAAGGAGACATCGTCGGCCCGTGATTCGGACCACCACTTGGCGTCGGCCACCAGAAACGGCGTCAGGATCAGGTTGTCGCGCACTTTCCAGTTGAAGCCCTGACGACCCTCCACATAGGCCGCCAATCGGGACGGAGACTCCAGATAGGCGTCGACTTCTCCGAACAGAAAAGAGTAATTCCAAAACGTTTCGTTGGGACGGACCCGGTCCGAGTCATCGAACAGGGAGAGCATGGCCCGGGCGACCCAGTTGTCCTCCCCGTCCCCCGAAAGAGAAAACAGCCGCTCCAAACCCAGATTCAGGTTGTAGGGTTTCAAGGGTTTGTAGCGCAGGCCCAGGGCCGCTTCCCAGGAGTTGTCCAGCACACGGAAACTGTCCGGCTCCATGCTCCAGCCCAGTCGTCCGATGAGCTTGAAGATCCGATGGTCCTGGAAGCCCCATTCCGGCGGAATCCAGCCCAGTTCTATCCCCGACGACGTGCGCAATACGTCCCGACCAGGCGCGGCCAATCCACCGAGGGTCCCGGTTTTGCCCGAGGTGTAGGTCAGCCAGAAGTCCAGATCCACGGCATTGCGCAGTGCCCGTATTTCGCCGCGCATCCTTCGGACATCCTCAGCGACGGCCTGGGCCTGTTCTTCATCTTCCGCGGGGCGAAGCGGGGCGTTGTCAATGGCGTCCATGAAGTGCGCCACTGCCTCGTCGTTGTCCCCTTGCTGCATGGCGATGTAGCCTAAATCCTGATGCACGGCGAGGAGGTCCGGTTCGAGCAGGGCCGCTTCGCTCAAAGGATTCCGGGCATCTTCCAGGCGTTCCAGGTTCAGGAATTCGTAGCCGGAGGCCATCAGCATCGCCGGTGTCCCGTGCAGGTCCGCGGCTTGCGCGAATGCCTCCGCGGCGGCTTCATGGTCTTCCTTGAGGCGGTAAATCCCGCCTAACTCAAACCAAAGCTCAGCGAGCCGCATTTCACCATGCCCTTGGTTCTCGGCTTGAGCCAAGGCGTCATGGTAAAGACTCTCGGCTTCGTCCAGGCAATCGAGGGCTCTGGCGATTCGCGCCAGCAAGACGACTCCTGGTGGTTGGTCGTGCTCCGGAAGATCGGCTTGATCCACAATGGAAAGCAGGTCGGCGGCGCGCTTCGCGTCCCCACCGGATAACGAGGCTCTGGCCAAACGATACCGTGTTTCCGGGGTGTCTTGCAGTTCCAGGGCCTGCACGTACCAGCCGATGGCCAGATCATGGCGGAGAAGTTCCTCGCTGAGATATCCCAAAAGCATCAGCAAGGGATACCTTTCTTGCTCCGGCAACGTGCCTAGATCAATGTCCAAATCCGTTTGTCGACGAGTGAACGGGGCTTGGGCGAGGGAGTGCAGGGCCAAGCCGGGTTGATTGAGGCGTTCATAGGACCATGCTAAGCCAATCCAGGCCATGTCTCCCGCACCAAGCTCAGCTGCCCGGGCAAAAGCGTCTCGAGCGCGGTGGTGGAGGTCCATCGCGGCCAGGGCATAACCAAATTGGAGCATGCGACCGGGCTGTTCGTCTCCTCGAATCACGGCGCGTTCCATGGCTTGCAGCGCCCGGATACGGTCGCCTTGGCTGATGAGGATTTCCGCGGAAGATTCCGCGATTTGCGCGGCTTTTTCCGGTGGGAGACCGGGTTGATCCTCGGCTTGTTCAAGGAAGACCACGGTTCGTTCCTGCCAATCGGGCAGGGCACGTGTTTGTTCCAATCGGGCGAGGCGCAGCAGAACGTCGGCTCGATCCGGTCCCCTGGCCGTATCTTCCAGCAGAGTGACCAGAACGTCGCCTGCCTGTTCAGGGCTGTCGCCCTCCAAGAACAGCCTCTCCGCACGCCCCAGGAGGTCCGTTCGTTTTTCCGCGTCCACGGCAGGCAAGGCCGCGGCGCGGAGCAGGGTTCTTGCCGCGGCATCCGGGCTGCCGGCCTGCCGCTGCATATGCGCCGCGGACTCCATTGCCCGAAGTCGGTCTTTCGGGGCGGCGTCGGTGTTGTCGGCCAATTTCAGGGACGTGGCGACGGCTTGGTCGATCTGTCCGGACTTGGTCCAGTACTCGACGATCATTTCCGCCATGGCGACATCCTTCATTCCGCCGGCTTTCCATACTTTTTCGTATTCCTGGGCAGCGATGTCGAAGCGTTCCTCCTTCACGGCCAGCGCACCCAGGGTGGCCCAGGATGACGGTGAGAGGTCGTCTTGGGCGGCTTGTTCAAACGCCAGGCTTGCTCCTCGGAAGTCGCCGAGTCGCTCTCGAATGACGCCGAGCATGACCAGGGCCCGCTTGCGCTTATTCGGGTCGGTGGTCTGCGCCAGGATTTCAGCATGATGCTCGGCTTCATGGAGTTGTCCGAGGTCGAAAAACAGCTGCGCGAGATGTTCGCGGGCTTGCTCATCGCCCGCTTCCACGGCTCGGAGGTAATGTGCCACGGCCTCCATGGAAAGACCGGCGCGAAGAGCCAACTCAGCCAGCCGCGACTCCAACTCGGAAGATGTTTCCCGTACCGGGATGGTTTGCAGAAGCAGCACTCTTGCTTGGGCGTATTGGCCGATATGGATGGCCTCCTCGGCGGCGGCCGAGAGGGCTTGATCTCGAAATTCTCTGGTCTTAGCCTGTAATGCAGCAGTTTCCAAAGCTTCCAGGGCCAAGGCATGCTCGCCGAGAGCGGAAAGGGCGAATCCACGGACCAGGTTCGGTGACCACGAGAGTTCTTCCTGGACGGAGTCGTCGAGTAGCGCCAGAACCTGATGGAAATCCTCATGAGCCATGGCCCGATTGACCAGGGTCAAAAGGATGTCATGATCTTGTTCCTTGGAGATGTCGGGCAAACTCCGGGCCCGTTGAAAATCGACCTGGGCTTCTTCCCAACGTCCCAGGCGGTCAAGGGCCCAGGCCCGATACAAAAGCGGGAGCAGGGCGTTTGGTCGGTTTTCCAGTATCCGGTCGGCGTTTTCGACGATTTCACTATCTTCTCCAAGCTGTTCCAGCAAAACGATCAACTGAAGCCGTACGTTGTCCTCGATCGGGTCGATGGCCAGGAAGGCCCGCATTTCGTCGGCAGCGCCGTGAACGTCGCCCTTGGCTTGAAGGCGATACGCCATGTCCTGGTGCGGATATGTACGATTCTTGCGCAGTTCGCGGGCGATGACGCCTTCGTCTGTTCGATGGATTTCAAACGGCGGAGAGACTTGCTCGGCGTGTATGTCGTCCGAGAAAGAAAAAAGGACAAGACCGAGGAGCAACAAGGCGCGAACAAGGAGGAGGCTCATACGTCGGATCCGGAGATGCGAGGCGAAACAGATTCCAGTGTTGCCTGATCGATCACGCCCATGTCGGTTAAAATGGTTTCCAGCCGCCTGGTATTTCTGTTTTGCAATTGCAGGGCTTCATCCAGTTGGGTTTGCGTTATGATCCCTTGTTCCAGAAGACAGGTTCCCATCGGGGCCATGTCTTGTCTGTTCTCCACGCAGGACTTGAGTTCGGTGAGACTGGTTCTGTCGAAATGTCCGAGGGCCGTAAAGACCTCTCCGAGGTTCCGGTAGCCCTTCCGTTGCCTTTGTCGGGCTTCGGCGATCTGTTCCGGCGTGATCAGCCCCTGGGTCAAGAGTGCCGTTGCGAGTTTTTCTTCATGCGATTCCCGTACCAAGCGATCATAGCCAAAGCGAATCGCGAAGGATAGGTCGCCGCGGGTAGTCAGGCGCAATTCGATAGGACGGCCGATATCATTGGCCAACTGTCGAATTTCATCGGCATCCGGCATGGAGTCCATGGCCAGGATCAAGCCTCCATTCGGAGAGATGCCCACGGGAAAGAGGCGTTGTCCCCGGGCCATGCCCGGAGGGACCATGGCAATGATGTCCGTGTCCACGGCATAGGGGTCGACGGCGGTGGTCTGGACGCCGAACTGAACACCAAGGGTTTGCAGGAGCTTGTCCTCTTCGAGTACACCCATGTCCTCCAGGATCGCGCCTAGGGGCAGCCCATTTGCCTTCTGACGTTCAAGGGCCGCCTCCAACTGGGCCACGGTCACAAACCGGCGATCCAGGAGCAGGTCGCCCAAGCGACGCCGGTAGCGGACCAACTCGTCTTCACTGGGGTAGGAGTGGTCGGTCTTGTCCCAGGCCACGGGATTACCGGTGAGCAGGTGCCGGGTATAGAGCCTGATGGCCCGGATGGTGGCGAAAAAATTGATGACATTGGCCCAGATCAGTCGAAAAGGGCTCAAGGCGGCTTGGCCGATGCCGTAAGTTCGGGCCACGTACCAAGCCCGGATGCCGACTTGCCAGAGCAGCAGGCCCAGGTTGGCCAGCATCAGATGGAAGAGCGTCGTTCCGGCGGTGACCACGGGCGGGTAGCGATAGGCGTCGGGGAAGAAATGTACGTAGCCCCAGACGGTCAAATAGACAGGCACGAGGATGTTGGCCAGCATGTTCACCTGGTTGGTGATTAATCCGACCCTGTCCCTGGCCAGCATGTACCGGGTCCAGAATCCTCCCACCCAGCCAATGGTCTCCCAGGCTTGGAGGGTGATGCCCAGGATCCAGCGCGATTTTTGGCGGACCGCGGTGCGAAAGGTGCGGGGGAAAAAACCTCGGACACCGATGTAGTCCCGTTTTTGAACCATGCGCTCGCGGCCGGTCAGGGGGCTTTTCTTGCGCACGGAGCGCACAAAGGCCACCCGTGAGAAAATCTGGCGTACTCCGGGGACATCGGCAAGGCGGATGCCGAAGTCGTAGTCTTCGGTCACCGAACCGATGGTGAAAAGGCGATTCTGGTTTTTTTGGGCCAAACGGAGCAGCAGCTTTCTGGAAAAAGCCGTCCCGACTCCGGCGGAGGGGAGATTGCCGGTGAGCAGTTCTCGGACGACCATGTCGCGGGAGTGGTTCGTGGCGAACTCGTCCAGATAGGTGCCCATGGTGAACTGCCACCATTTGGGTTCCATGGGCAGGACCGGGACCTGGACCATGTCCATGCGAGGAATAAGAAAATTGAAGAGCTTCAGAAGCATGGGGTGCAGGACGTCTTCGGAGTCCTCCATGACGATGATCTCGAATTCGGTGCCATGGCTTTTCTCGTAATGCCGGATGCCCTCGAAAACCCAGTTCAGACAATCGGCTTTGGAGGTTGGGCCGTCCTTGGGACAAACGATGCGCTCCACGTTTCCGTAGCGCTCACGGACGAGGTCTACTTCCCGTTGCGTGTCCGGATCGTTGGGATACGTGCCGACGAAAATGACGTAGTTGGAATAGTTGAGCACCTTGATGGAGTTTTCCAGCATGCGGCTGATGACCGCGGACTCGTCCCAGCACGGAATCATCACGGCGACGAGTTGCTCGGGGCGGCTCATCAGGTCGGCTTCGGTGAGGTGTTTGGCCCGCCGAAAACCGAAGACGAACACCCGTCGCCAGATTTCCTGGCCTATTCTGACCAGATCGATGAACAGGTCGCTGAGTCCGTTCAGGAAAAAGACCAGCCCAAAGCCCCACAGACCGGCTTTAAGCAGAATGAGCAGGACTGGCATGAAATCGAAAAGCATGTCGTTATGTCTCCGAGCAGGTGCCGATGAAAGCCTCGTCGCCTGAAAGCAGGGGGCGCTGTCCGGTCAGGAAACGCTTGGCGGCCAGAACGATGCGCCGCGAGGCCCGGCCGTCGCCGAAAGGATTGCCGGTCCGACGCATGATCCGGGAGGCCCTGGACGTCCGGGCGAGTATCTCGCCGGCGGCCTGGATCACGGTTTGCGGGTCCGTGCCCACCAGTCGGGCCAACCCGCAGTTCACGGCTTCGGCGCGTTCGGTGACGTCGCGCGTTACCAGGACCGGTACGCCGAATGAGGGAGCTTCTTCTTGAACGCCGCCGGAGTCGGTAAGAATGAGTTCGGCTTGGTGCATCAGGCGAACGAAGTCCAGGTATGGCACGGAAGGGAGTAGAACGATCCGGTCATGGCGTCCGAGGATTCGTTGCGCGGTTTGTTGAACAAGAGGGTTGGCATGGACCGGAAAAACCGCGATCACATCCGGATGATCCTGGACGATGGATTCCACGGCCCGGCAAATGTTTTCCAAACCTTGGCCCCACGACTCCCTGCGGTGGGCCGTGACCAGAATCATGCGGCGTCCCAGGAGGCGGCTTTGGATGTCCGAGGCCAGGGGACCGAGCTTGTCCTCGAAATGCAGCAAGGCGTCCACCACGGTATTGCCCGTGACGGCGATGTTCTCCGGAGGGATGCGCTCGGCCAGCAGTTCGGCTGCCGCGGATTCCGTGGGCGCGAAGTGCGGTCCGGTCAGGATGGAGACCAAGCGGCGATTGGCTTCTTCGGGGAAAGGGTTTTGGAGATCATGGCTTCGCAGGCCGGCCTCAACGTGTCCCACGGGCACGCGGCGATAAAACGCGGCCAGGGCCGCGGCCAGGACCGTGGTGGTATCGCCCTGGACCAGGAGCAGGTCAGGCCGATGCGTGTCGATTTCCTGATCCATGGCGCGCAGCGTGTCCGCGGTCATTTCGGCCAGGGAACTTCCCGGCCGCATGACTTCAAGATCGCGGTCGGGTCGTAGATCGAAGGAATCCAGGATCTGCGTGAGCATCTCCTTGTGCTGTCCGGTGCTGAGGACCCGAACCGCAAAATCATCCGGGCAGTCGCGAAAAGCGGCGATGACCGGGGCCATTTTGACGGCTTCGGGCCGTGTGCCAAGAACGATGTCAATGGTATGGGGCATGGGAAAAGTGGATTAGAGGTGGGTTGGGAGGGGGATGACTCGCCTCGTCGCGTCGTGTCTGTTCACTTTGGAATCAAAACGTCAGGGACAAGGCGGAGCGAGCAAGGCGTCAATATTAGTCAGGAATGGATATCAGTCAATAATAGTCAGGAATGGATATCAGTCAATAATAGTCAGGAATGGATATCTGTCAATCTCAATTCCGGCGACGATCTGCGGACTGCTGAAAAAGTACCCTTGAAACAGGGAGAAGCCCGAATCCCGGCATCGATGGAAAAACCTCAAGTCCTCTACTTTTTCGGCGAGCAGCGTACAATGATGCTTGCCAATTTGCCCACAACCGCGTCCAATCGCCCTGGTTCAACCCCGAGAACGTCCACCTTGACGATGTCGAGGGAATCAAAGGCGGACAGGCGACAGCCGCTGCCATCTTCCTGGCCAGGACGTAGGGATCGAAGAACAATATCAAGGAGTTCGTCGACCAAAAACCAGTACGACCTGAGCCGACACGTAGACGTAATTCGTCCCGAATATGCCTTTGACATCTCTTTACAGGGTACAGTGCCCCAAGCCATCCGGGCATTCTACGATTCAACGGACTTCGAGGATGCTATCCGCACCGCCGTTTCTCTGGGCGGGGACTGCGACACCCTGCCCTGCATCACCGGAGGGATTGCCCAAGCGTTTTACGGTGGTGTGCCGGTCGATATCCAGAGCAGGATCTATGCAATTCTGGATATGAAGCTGGGGGATGTTGCCAGGAAGTTTATGGAACGCTTTTGCGGCTTGCCATGAACCACATGTATGGTTCACAGTAGATTCCGTTACATCGGCACCGACATAACGATCTCATCCGTCCCATCATTTAATGACAAGGCTCCGATATGCTCCCAGATGCATGGATTTCCTCGTGGTTGCCGTGGTTTCTCGCTGCCATTGCTTTTGCAACCCTTGAATTGTTTCTGCCTGTTTTCGTTTTTCTCTTTTTTGGCATCGGCTGCCTGGGAGTTGCCCTAGCACTCCTTGTTTTTGACATCCATCTTTCACAACAGCTTGTTATCTTTATCATTGTGACAATTTCTTCGCTCGTGATGCTGCGAAAATGGATGATGGGCATATTTCGCGGTGTAACCACTGACCGTACTGATAAAGATTTTGACGATTTTCCTTATGGTGAACGGGTTCAGGTTCTGAGAGACATCAATCCGTCACAGCCAGGGCGGATTCAACACCGAGGAACTGCCTGGGATGCCGTGGCCGACGAGAGTATCGAGGCAGGCACAACAGTCGAGATTATCGGTTATGCCGCTACTTCACGCCAAACCTTTCAAGTTCGAAAAATCTAGAAGGAGTTCCTGATGAACGCCACTCTTATCGCCCTGCTGGTTCTTGCCGGTTTTATTATTGTTATTCTTCTGAAAACAGCCGTCATTGTTCCTCAAAAAAGCGAGTATATTGTGGAACGACTCGGCAAGTATAACAATACGCTTGGAGCTGGATTTCATATTTTATTCCCATTTATTGACCGTGTCGCCTACAAGTTCACATTGAAGGAAGAAGTTTTCGACATTCCCAGCCAAACATGCATCACAAAGGATAATGTGACCGTTGAGGTTGATGGACTTATCTATCTACAAATTGTGGATAGCAAGCAATCTGCCTACGGAATCAACGATTACCGCATGGCTGCATCCCAGTTGGCGCAAACGACATTGCGGTCCTGCATTGGCCGTATTGACCTGGACAAGACTTTCGAGGAGCGGGAGACCATCAACAGCCAAGTCGTCGAATCCATCGACCAGGCTGCGCAGGCATGGGGCGTGAAGGTCTTACGCTATGAGGTCAAGGACATTTTGCCGCCGGAGTCAGTAAAAAAAGCCATGGAGGCCCAGATGACGGCGGAGCGGGAAAAGCGTGCCGCCATCGCAAGATCCGAAGGCGAGCGTCAAGCCACGATCAACAGAGCGGAAGGAGATAGACAGGACGCCATCCTGCGTTCCGAGGGGGAAAAGCAAAAGCGGATCAATGAGGCGGAAGGGCGAGCCAGGGAGATACTCATCGTCGCCCAGGCCACCGCTGACGGGTTGAGCACGATTGCCAAGCAACTGGAAATGCCGGGTGGCCAGAACGCCGCGAACCTGAGGGTGGCTGAACAGTATGTCGTGGAGTTCGGAAAATTGGCCAAGTCTTCAAACACGATGATCATTCCAGGGAATATCGCCGACTTGGCGGGCATGGTATCTTCAGCCATGGCAGCATTTCAGAATGTGAAAAAGGGCAATATTGATGGTGGAACGGAAAGTTATCAATTCACAAACAGGTAAGTGTCGGGATGTGGCGAAGAGGCCCCAGGAAGAACTCGGCCTGAAATTACTCAACTGCATTGCGTCAGTCGCTTCACAGCTTTGACTTGGCTTATTCACATTTTTTTCTCAAAGTGTTTCCAGCCATCCATGCCTTAATTCACCGCTTTGATGCTTGCAGTGCATCAAAGCCGAGAGCTGGTCCTTGTTGAAGCAAGGGCAAGATGTAAGCAAGCTTTTTAGTCATATCAGGGGGTGGGAAAGAGGGTGGGAATGGCCCTTGGCATTCCCGAAACCAGAAAAGGCGGGAAAGAAATTCAGAAACAACAAAAAAAGGGTTACAGCATTTGCTGTAACCCTTTGATTTTCCTGGTGCCGAGGGACAGAATTGAACTGCCGACACGGGGATTTTCAGTCCCCTGCTCTACCGACTGAGCTACCTCGGCGGCGAAAGATTGAGCTTGTATCCAAAACTCCAAATCTTGGCAAGTGAATTTGGGAGGAATCTTTTCGTTTTCTTCAGCCGTTCGGAATGTCAGGAGAATGTTTGGTCTATAAGTTTGCGGTGGCCGGCGGGGAAGGCGTATTGGTTCAGCTCTTCCTGGCGGACCCAGCGATATTCCTGGGCCGCGGCGAGGATGGGCGGGGGCTTGGGTTGATCGTCTTCCAGGCGGCAGCGGTAGCAGTGGAGGGCCACGCGGTATTTGGTGTAGCCGTGGCGGATCACGGCGAGCTTGCGCGGGTCGTTCACCACGAAGCCGGTTTCTTCCATGTATTCGCGGATCAGGGTCTGCTCCGGGGTTTCCGCGCCTTCGATGGTTCCGCCGGGGAACTCCCACAACCCGGCCCAGACTCCGGTGGCCGGTCGCTTCTGGATGTAGATCAGCCCTTGGGCCATGAGTACGCCGGTGGCCACGTCGATGGGGATGTAGGTCACGGCCTTGGACGGAACCGGGCGCTCCAGGACGATGTCCAGGCGGCGGGCCTCGCAAATGTCGTGCAGGGGGCAGGAGGAGCAGCGTGGGCGGCGGGGAAGGCAGATCAGGGCACCCAGTTCCATCAGGGCCTGGCTGAAGTGTCGGATTTGTCCCGGCGGCGTCAGGGCCAAGGCCTGCTCGGCGATGAACGTGGCCGCGGCCCGTTGCCGGACCGGGACGTCCAGGTCGAAGATCCGGGCCATGACCCGGCTCACGTTGGCGTCCACCACGGCATGGGGTTGGTTGTAGGCAATGGCGCACACCGCGGCCGCGGTGTACGGCCCTATCCCGGGCAGGGCCAGCCAGCCGGCATGGTCCCGGGGCAGCGTTCCGGAGAGGTTGTCCATCACGTACCGGGACGCCCGGAGCAGGTTTCTGGCCCGGGTATAGTATCCAAGCCCTTCCCAGGCCGTCAGAACCTTGTCCTCCGGGGCCGCGGCCAGGACGCGGACATCCGGGAATCCGGCCATCCAGCGCTGAAAATAGCCCACCACCCGATCCATCTGGGTCTGCTGGAGCATGACCTCGGAAATCCAGACCTGGTAGGGATCATACGTCCTTCGCCAGGGCAGATCCCGGGCATGGGCCGCGAACCAGTCCAGCAGGGGGCGGGAGAAGGTGGACTGGTCAATCACGGCGGGATGAATCGGATTTTCGGCCGGTTTTCCGCGTGCCTTTCGGAGACTCTTTTGGGGTTTCCTTCTGGTCGTCCTTTTGGGCATTTTTACGGGCGCCTTTTCGGCTGGAGCCTTTCGCGGACCGCTTGGAAGGAGTTTCCTCAGGCGTCTTCTCCGGCTTAAGGGTCAGGTTGATCTCCAAGCGGGAGAGGCTGACGTCCTCCAGGATCACGGAAACCCGCTGCCCCATCCGGAAGGTTCGCCCGGTCCGCCGCCCCACCAGTTCGTGGCGCTCCGGGAAAAAGGCGTAATAGTCGTCGGTCAGCGAGGACAGCCGGACCATGCCGTCGGCCAGCAGATCGGACAGCTCCACGAAAAAGCCGAAGTCGGTCAGGGAGGAGATCACTCCGGAGAGTTCCTCGCCCACCCGATCCAGCAAAAACATCACCGTGACCCGCTTCAGGATCTCCCGCTCCGCGGCCATGGCCCGGCGCTCCCGGATGCTCAACTGATCGCCCAGAGTCTTAAGTTGTTTATTGGAGATTTTCGGGCCAAGCCCGGCCAGGGCGGTTTTCAGGGCCCGGTGCAGCTCCAGGTCGGCGTAGCGCCGGATAGGGGAGGTGAAGTGGGCGTAGCAGGTGGAGGCCAGGCCGAAGTGGCCGAGGTTTTCAGGGCTGTACTTGGCCTGCATCTGGCTGCGCAGGAGCAGCCGGTTGACCAGGAACTCCATGTCCGTGTCCTGGGCCGCGGCCAGAATGGCCTGCAAGGTTTTGGGGTCGGTCGGCTCGCCTTTCTTGGGGAGGCTGACGCCCAACTCAGTCTGCTGCAGAACCTTGAACAGGGCGCGCAGCTTGTCCGGGTCCGGCTGGTCGTGCACCCGGTAGAGCATGGACCGCCCGCGCTTGGTCAGGAATTCGGCCACGGCCTCGTTGGCCGCGATCATGAATTCCTCGATGATCTGGTGGGAAAAATGCCTGGGCCGGGATTGAATGTCCGCGGCTTCGCCCTGGACATCCAGGAGCACTGCCGGGTCCGGCAGATCAAAATCCAGGCTGCCTCGACCATGCCTGCGTTGCTTCAGTGCCCGGGCCAGGGTCGCGGCCCGGTCCAGCATGGTCAGCAGCGGACCCAGATCCCGGCGCACGGAATGGTCGTTTTCCTCCAGAGCCCGATGGACCTGCTCATAGGTCAGGCGGGCATGGCTCTGGATCACCGCGGCGTAAAAGTCGGAGCGGAGAATCTTGCCGTCCGGGGAAAAGTCCATTTCCGCGACCATGGCCAAGCGGGGCTCGTCGGGGTTCAGGCTGCACAGACCGTTGGACAACCGCTCCGGAAACATGGGCTCCACGGATTTGGGAAAATAATAGGAGTTGCCCCGTTCCCGGGCCTCCTCGTCCAGGGGGGTGAAGGGCGCGACGTAATGGGCCACGTCCGCGATGGCCACCCAGAGGGTGAAACCCTGGGCGATTTTCTTGACGCAGACCGCGTCGTCAAAGTCCTTGGCCGTTTCACCGTCAATGGTCACCAGGGGCAGTTCGCGCAGATCCGCGCGGCTTTTGAAGTCCTCCTGAGCCGGTTTCTCAGGCAAGGCTTCAGCCTGCTCCAGGGCTGCCTCCGGAAATCCGGCGGGCACGTGATGGTTAAATTTGACTATCTGCTCCTGGACGTCGAGGTTGATCTCCGATCCCAGCACGGACTTGATGGTGCCGGACCAGAGATGTTCCTCCAGCCGCTCGCCGATCCGGGCCAGGACGATGTCGTTCTTGCGCGGTTGCAGATCCGGGTCGGATGAGGTCAAAAGCAAATGAAAGCCCAGCTTGGGGTCCGTGGCCTGGGCCAGCCATTGGCCCCGTCCCCTGGCGTCCAGGATGCGCACGGCGTAGATCTCGGTCTTCCGTTCCAGCACCCGGACCACGCGCCCCTCCGGATTACGGCCGCGGCGTTTGGGCATCAGGGCCACGGCCACCTTGTCTCCGTGGCGGGCGTCGCCCAGATCACGGGGGCTTACGAAGACGTCCTTTCCGCTGCTGTCCTCCGGCAGCACGAACCCCACCCCGGAGCGCTGGATTTCCAGTTCTCCGGTGATGATCCGCATGGTCTCGGCCAGACCGTAGGCGTCGCGCATCTGGATGATCCGACCTTCCCGGACCAGTTGGTTCAACGTCTCGGTCAGATCGTCACTTTGCCGCTTTCCTCCTCCCAAAAGTTGGGACAATTCGGCGTAAGCCAGGGGAGTGCGGGCCTTGCGGAAAGCCTGGAGCACGCTCTCCGGTGTCAAGGCGTCTGATCGATTTTTTCGGGCCATGGCGGTCACGTCCTTTGGCAAGTGGTTAACAATCCGTTGAAAAACTCCTAATTGCTGCGTCGCTGTAAAAAGTTCAAACTCTCCCGTATCAATAAATACGCTTCGACCTTGATTCGATTGCCAGGACGGCAAATCGAAAATGTGGCGAAGCCACACCGTGAGGGCCGGACACAGGACGTGTCCGGTAGCTTTTCTTGCTCCTTGCACTTGGGGTTTTTGAACGGACTGTCGAGATAGGACTTTTTCATCACTCGGTTAAGCGGAGCATGCCTCCGCCCGCAACATCTGATCATCCCCGACCAGGGCCAGAATGTCCAGGAAGGCCGGTTCAAAGCTGCCCGGTCCGGTGGATTTCAGGGCCGCCAGCTCTCCGGCCACATTGTAGAGGGCCATGGCGGCCACGGCCCCGGCCAGGGTCTCGCCTCCCGCGCCGACGAACGCGGCCACGGTGGAACTCAGGGCGCAGCCCATGCCGGTGATCTTGGTCATCAGGGGAGAGCCCCCGGACAGGCGGACGGTGCATCGCCCGTCCGTGACCAGATCCCGCTCCCCGGAAACAGCCACCACGCAGTTCAGTTTGACGGCCAGGTTCCGTGCCGTTTCGGCGATTTCCTCCACGCCATGCACGGCGTCCACGCCCCTGGCGCCTCCCTGGGCCCCGGAAACGGCCAGGATTTCGGACGGGTTGCCGCGGAGCACGGAGATTCGGACGGCGTCCAGAATCCGGATCACGGTTTCGGTCCGAAAGCGGGTCGCCCCGGCCCCCACCGGATCCAGGACCACCGGCTTGTTCAGCGCATTGGCCTTCTTCCCGGCCAGGATCATGGCCTCCACCCAGGGGCCGCTCAAGGTGCCGATGTTCAGGGCCAAAGCGTTGGCCAGGGACGTCATCTCCTCCACCTCCTCCGGAGCGTGGGCCATCACCGGATAGGCGCCCTGGGCCAGCAGCACGTTGGCCGTCACGCCCATGACAACGTAATTGGTGATGTTGTGAACCAGCGGCCCGGCCCGGCGCATGGTCCGGAGCTGCTCTGCCGCGATTTCCGGCCATTGTTTTTCTGTGTCGTGCATGATCTCTCCTGGTAATGATTTGTTATATTTTCGTCACCGGCGACCGGTTGAGCCCGGAGGCCGGAGGCGTTAGACTGATCCGCTTCGCGTCCTCTCCGAACAACCCGCCCAATTATTCATTCACACGTCATGACTGAACCAATTGCTTTAAATCCCCGCCGTGAGGAACCGAGGTCGCTTGCCGCCTCACGGGATCATCCCGAAGGCCCTGGGGTCTATCTGTTCAAGGACGCCAAGGGGCGGATTCTCTATGTCGGCAAGGCCAAGAACCTGCGCCGCCGGTTGGCGTCCTACTTTCGGCCTCCAGCGCAGCTTCCGCTCAAAACCCGGGCCATGGTCGCCAAGTCGGCGGCGGTGGACACGCTGTGCACCACCACGGAGAAGGAAGCCCTGCTTCTGGAGTCCAGCCTGATCAAGAAGCATCGTCCCCGTTACAACATCTGCCTGCGTGACGACAAGCAGTACGTGCTGTTCAAACTGGACGCCCAGACTGAATACCCTCGTCTGACTTTGACGCGCAGGGTGCTTAAGGACGGAGCCCTGTACTACGGCCCGTTCATCTCCTCTCAAGCCGCCCGCCAGACCCTCAAGGCCGTGCATCGCCTGTTCAATCTGCGTCGCTGCAAGGACACGATGTTCCGCAACCGGGTCCGGCCCTGTCTCTATCACCACATGGGCCAGTGCCTCGGACCCTGCGTACTGGATGTTTCCCGTGATGACTACGCGGATATGGTCCGGCGGGTGCGGATGTTCCTGGGCGGCCGCTCCCGAGAGTTGGCGACCGTTTTGAGCCGGAGCATGCAGGAGCACTCCGAGCGACTGGAGTACGAAAAGGCCGCGGAGATCCGCGACCTGCTCAAAGGCGTTCAGCAGACCCTGGAGCGCCAGGCGGTCGTGCTTTCCGACGAGCTGGACCGGGACGTGATCGGCTTGGTTCGCGACGCGCGGGGCGTGGGGCTGAGCATTCTGTTCATTCGCCAGGGGCGGCTTCTGGATAGCAAAAGTTTTTTCTGGCCTACAGTGGAAGAAACCGTCGGTGACGCAGGGGCATCGTCCGGCCTGTTCGATGACTCGAAAGCCGGTCGCCACGAGGCCGTGGCCGGACCGGAAGGGGAAGCGGACCACGGCCTGGAGGACGAGGAGGGCGGCGGCGCGTTGCTGGAAAGCTTTCTTGTCCAGTTCTACGGTCCGGAGCGGTTCATTCCGGAGCGGATCATCCTGCCCGCGTGGTTGGCGGAAACAGTGGGGAACGACTCTATTGTCCAGGTGCTGACCGAACGTCGTGGGGCACAGGTTCGGTTGACCGCGGCCCGGGGCGAGGCCCAGCGACGGCTGGTGGAGATGGCCGAGGCTAATGCGCTGGAGACCATGAAGCGGCGGGAGCCGGACCTGGCCGTGCTCTTGGCCGACGCCCTGCGCTTGGCGGCACCGGTTCGGCGCATCGAAGCCGTGGACGTCTCGCATCTGGGCGGGCAGGGCGTTCGAGTGGGTATGGTGGTCTTTGAGGACGGACGACCGCGCAAGGACGCCTACCGCATCCACGCCATGCCTGAGCTGGAAGGAACCCATGACGACTACCTGGCCCTGACCCACTGGGCCGAACGGCGGATCGAGGCCGGACCGCCGTGGCCGGATCTGCTGCTCATCGACGGCGGCCTGGGGCAGCTCGCCGCCGTGGGGAGAGTCAGTTCCGCCGCGGGTCTGGAACAAACATGGAACCTGGCCTCCATGGCCAAGGCCGGTCGCCGGGGCGGAGAACTGGGGGACAAAGTGTTCCGTCCGGGCCGCAAGAATCCGCTGCCGCTGCGGCCTGGAAGCAAGGAGCTGCTTTTTTTGCAGCAAATCCGGGATGCGGCGCATCGGTTCGTGATCTCCCGGCAGCGCAAGGCCCGCGAGCGCAAGGCCCTGGACACCAAATTGGAAGCCATCCCCGGCGTGGGGCCGAAGACCGCTCGTTTGCTCTGGGATTACTACCCGGATATTTCGGCTATGACTCGGGCCTCCCTGGAAGAATTGACGGCCCTGCCCGGTCTTGGGGCGGACAGGGCCAAGAAAGTTTATGAAGGGTTGCGGGGGTGATCGGGTAAGGCGTCATTCATCCGCGATCCGAGCCGCGAAATCCAGATTCTGCTTGCCCATGTTCAGGGTTTGGCCAGGCTTCATGGCATTGAGCCGGACCTTCGGGGCGTGGATGCCAAGTTGTTCGGCGAAGCTGTCGCAGTTCTGCTCTAGAACCGGGAACGAACCCCAGTGCATGGGCACGACTTCCCCGCACTGGAGCAGGGCGCAGGCCATGGCCGCCTGCCGGGGATCCATGGTGAACACTCCGCCGATGGGCAGCAGGGCCAGGTCGATGTTGAACAGCCGCCCGTAGAGTTCCATGGTCGAGAAAATGCCCGTGTCCCCGGCGTGGTAGACGCAGGTCCCGTCTTCCAGGGTCAGGATGTAGCCCACGGCCAGGCCGGTTTCCGAGGAGTGCTGGGCCTGGACCATGGTTGCCTGGAGGGTGTGGAAGCGCACCGTGCCGCCGATGTTCATGCCGGTGCCGTTGACCACTTGATCCGCAGGAAGGCCGAGGTTTTTGAGCTTGGCCACGGTTTCCACGACGCCGAGAAGGTGTGCTCCGGTCCGCCGGCAGATTTCCACGGCCTGACCGACATGGTCCCCATGGTCGTGGGTGATCAGCACCAGGTCCACCTTGTCCAAGGCTTCGTGGGAGGTTCGCGAGGACGGGTTGCCCTCGAACCAGGGGTCGATCAGCACGCTCAGGCTGGGCGTGACGATTTGAAAAGCCGCGTGTCCATGCCAGATCAATCGATGTTCCATGTCGTTCCTCCTCATTGGCGTGTCTCGGTTGGTGACGGCTCCAGACCGGGGGCGTCCTCTCCCCAGCGTCGCGTCGCGTCGTGATCCACGTCCAGCGCGTCCAGTATCCGACCGCAGAGTTGTTCCGTCAGATCCTGGATGGTCCGGGGGCGGTGATAGAATCCCGGACTGGCGGGCAGCACCACGGCTCCGGCCCTGGTCGCGGCCAGCATGTTTTCCAGGTGAATGCTGTTCAGCGGCGTTTCCCGGGTGACCAGAATCAGCCGACGCCGCTCCTTGAGCGTGACGTCCGCGGATCGGTGGATCAGGTTGCTGCCCAGCCCCCGGGCAATGGCCGCCAGGCTGGCCATGGAGCAGGGGCAGACCACCATGCCCTGATGTTGCCAGGATCCGCTGGCCGGCGGCGCGGCCAGATCGTCTTGGGAATAGGCGCGAAATGCCTTGTTCAGCAGTTCCTCGCGGGGCGTGCCCAGTTCCTGGTTCCAAACCAGCCAGCCGGCCTTGGAAACGATCAAATGCAGTTCGCGGCGATCGCCCAGCATTTCCGCCAGGGTCCGGGCATAGGGCATGCCGCTGGCTCCGGTGACGGCCAGGACGATGCGGTTTCGAGCGGATGGGGGCATAGAGGGCTACCTTTTTCGCAGGGTTTGCCAGAGTCGGCGGACGGTCTCGGTGAAGTGCGGATCAGGATGGCTGGGCATGGGCTGGGCTGGAGGTTTGGCTCGGGCGTCCAGGAGTAGTTTACCGCCCCGGCCCGGCGTCGTTGATGGGTGCCATGGGGCCAGCGGACCTTGGATACGGACCATGTCCCGATCCGGGTCCAGGCAGTTGCCCAACCGCCAAAAAACTTGCGAAACGTCAGTGCAGTCAACGAATTCATCCACGGCCACCAGGAATCGAAATCGGCGCAGCTCACGTTTCTCGCTCAAGCAACGCAGCAACTCCAACGCAGCATTTGGTGGGTCCCGCTGGTCCGAGTCCAGGGTGACGAACAGGAAATTCTGGTAGATGCCCTCCATGGGCAGGGCGATGTCCCGGATTTCCGGATACGCGGCGCAGAGTCGTGCCCGGAGCATCGCTTCCTGGGCCTTTGCCATCCAGGTGCTTTCCGAAGGCGGAGGCCCGGCGACGATGCAGGGCTGAACCGGGTCCAAGGCTTGGGTGATGGCGCGTAGTCTCAAGACCGGGCAGGGGCGTGGAGTGCTCAGCAGCCCGGTGTGATTGCCGAAGGGGCCTTCCAAAGCCCGTTCTCCGGGCAGCGCGTGTCCCTCCAGGACAAATTGGCTTGTGGCCGGGATCAGCAGGTCCACCGTGCTGCAACGGGCCATGGGCAGCCGGGAACTCGTCACGCGGGCCGTGAATTCCAATTCGTCCACCTCCCGGGGCAGGGACAGCCCGGCGGCCAGGAGCACGGCTGGAGGCGCGCCCAGGGCCACGGCGACTTCCAGCGGCTGGTTCATATCTTCAGCCGCGTGAAAATGCTCCGCCGCGTCGCTGCCCGGATGCCAGCCCAGAGTAGCCCTGGTATTGTCCAATATTTGAAGACGATAGATTCCCGCGTTGCGTCTTCCGGTCCGGGGGTGCCTTGTCACGACCACCCCGGCGGTCAGACAGGGTCCGGCGTCACCGGGCCAGAGCGTGATGCGCGGCAGGTGCTCAAAGCTGGCTTCAGATCCGGCAAGGGAATGCTCTTGGCAGGGCGGTTCATCGACGATCTCCATGGCGTCGTCGAGATCAGAACTGTCGGAGGAGGCAGGAGCGGGATCTGGATTTTGCCGCAAAAGATTAAAAGCCGTGTTCCCGAATTCTCGTAGGGAGGCGTGGTTCAGGGCCAGGGCTATGCGGCCTTCAGAGGCCAGGGCGTTGGTCAGGATGGGATGCTTCGAGTCGCGGGCATTCCTGAAAAGCAGAGCCGGTCCTTGTTCGCGAACGGCCATGGCGGTCAAGGCGGCTATCTCCAAATGTGGATCTACCGGCACGTCGACGACCATCAACGCATCACGCCGGTCGAGCTCCTCCAGATAAAAGGGTAAGTCCATGGGACGCAGTGTAGGCGATCCCCGGAAAAAATCCAATCACGACCAAGTTCGATTTCCTTGACAATCGTCCAGCCGTAAAGGTAAGTAGACTCTTTTAGGGCAATTAGCTCAGTTGGATAGAGCGTTGGCCTCCGGAGCCAAAGGCCGCAGGTTCGAATCCTGCATTGCCCACCAGGAAAAACAAGGGGTTACGATGAAAATCGTAACCCCTTTTTTTGTGTGCTCGGCAGGGAATGGTCATTAGTCAAACTCCTTCAGTCTGGCCAGGGTAAGGCGGGAATAGTCTTATGGTTCGCCGCATTGGGCTTGTTCGAGAAAGGTTGAGACAGTACAGATGGTTATGCCTTCGGTCTGCGAAGAGGTGTTCATGAATCGGCCGAAATGGCGCAGATCTCCTGTCAGCAGGTGGGTGGCTCTGGAGTGCAGGGCCGCGAGAAATATGGGGGCGTCCTTGGCCGGCAGGCCCAGGGTGCAGGACTGGTTGTTTGCCGCGGACACGACAAGAACGCTCTTGAGCAGCATTTCCAGACGAGGCAGGCATGCGGGATATTTCAGCCGCAGGTTGTGCCTGGCTTCTTCCACCGCCTGACCGGAAGTGACAATGGCCCAGTGCCCCAGGGCGGCCAGGTCAAAAACCAGGGAAGCCTTGCCGGTTGGATTGTGCGCTGCC
Source organism: Desulfonatronum sp. SC1 (assembly GCF_003046795.1). Lineage (NCBI taxonomy): Bacteria > Pseudomonadati > Thermodesulfobacteriota > Desulfovibrionia > Desulfovibrionales > Desulfonatronaceae > Desulfonatronum > Desulfonatronum sp. SC1. The sequence goes on from NZ_PZKN01000008.1 coordinate 42,693, forward strand.
GTGAACAACACGTTGGCGTCCAGAAACAGGCGGTTCACGGTTTATCTCGGAATCGTTTGAGAATAGCCTCGCGCTCCTTGGCGGGAAGATGATCCTCCGCATCCCAGGCGGCAATATCCTGATCAGAGTAGGTGTCGACCTCCATGACCACCGCCGGCTTGAGAATGATTGTCCCCTGCCCTTCCTCGGCGATGACCACGCCGCCAGCCGTAATACCGAGGCGTTTGCGCAACACGGCCGGCAGGGTGATCTGACCGCGACTGGATACAGTAAGCGTTTCACGCATGGTCGTTCTCCTTGTTGCCTCTTTCCATACTGAAATTGCAGAAATTCCGCAATGCGGAAAATATGGGCTATAGAGAATGAAAAGCGATTATTCTCTCAGGCGCACCTCGGTTGGTTGAAAATCCGGTCAACGGGTCAGGCGAGGGGGGAGAAGGGGGAGGTTGAGCAACAGAGCTGCAAAACCCTTCAACCTGTTCCAGTGCCAGTCTTTACGATCAACAGTCAGAGTCCAGCCAGTCCAGCAGTTCTTTTGGGGATTGCAAGATCGCGCGTGCTCCGGCGGCGAGGAGTTCTTCCGGGCCGCGGAAGCCCCAGGCCGCACCCAGCGGGGTCATGCCGGCGGCTTTGGCGGTGTGCATGTCCACGTTGGAATCGCCGAGGAAGAGGATGGTCTCGGGGGGGAGCCCCAGGTGTTTGGCCGTTTCCAGGGCCGTGGTCGGGTCGGGCTTGCTGGGTTTTTCCGGGTGCGCACCCATGACCACTTGGAAAAGGTTTGCCGGGAAAAAGTGATCGACCATGGCCGCGGTGGCGTCATGGGGCTTGTTGGAAAGCACGGTCATTGGGACGCTCTTGTCCCGCAAGGTGTTCAAGAGGTGATCGATCCCAGGGTACGGCTTGGTCTTGTTGGCCCATCCGTGGGCGTAGGTCTCCCGCATTTCCAAAACGATTTCCGCGACCCGCCTGTCTTCCCCGCGCTCTTCCTCCGGCATGGCCCGGCGGACCAGCATGGTTACACCGTTGCCGATGAACCTACGGTAGGCGTCCAATGGGTGCGTGGGCCAGTGGTGGTCGGCCAGGACCGTATTCATGGCGTCGGCCAGATCCTCCAGTGTGTTGAGCAGGGTTCCGTCAAGGTCGAAGATCACGCCTTGGGGGTGAATGGCGGGCATCTGGATATCTCCTGGTGAACTGATTTTGAAGCGTGGTCGGCAAATGGAGATAAAGGTTACAGCTCAATAAGACGGGGCAACCAACCGCCGCGGGTTCCGTGCTGCCTGGATACCGGCCTGCGTCGACGCTTTGCCGCTATGGCGGATGGGAGTGCCGTGTCGGTTGAGTTCCTTCAGCCGTCACCCCGGCGCAGGCCGGGGTCCAGGTGTTTTCGTGAGGTTCAGTTGCCCGGAGCTACAGAACAGTTACAGCTGAAGCAATCGAAATCAGGTTAGGTAATCGCGTTTAAACTTGGAATAATAGGGTATTGTGTGCTTCATTCATTGCTTTTGAACGCCTTGGCGTCGATCTCCAGCTTTTTGATCCGGTGCCAAAGGCTGCGCTCCTTGATGCCTAGGAGTCGGGCCGCCTTGGATTGGACGCCGTCCGTTCGGGCCAGAGCGGATTCGATCATGGAACGTTCCAGGGTCTCCAGACGATGATCCAGGGAGGAATCGTCTTCAAGACACGTTGATTTCCTCTTATCAGCAATGGGCGGAGTGGCTGGCGACGGCCCGAGGCCCGGCAGGTGTTCCGGCCGGAGTTCCTCGTAGTCGGCCAGAACGGCGGCCCGTTCCAGCACGTTGCGGAGTTCCCGTGCATTGCCCGGCCAGTCGTGGGCCATGAGCAGGCTCAGGGCTTGGCCGGAGAGACGCGGTGCGTGATCAGGCTTTGTGAGAAAGTGGTCGGCCAGCTGGGGGATGTCCTCCCGGCGCTCGCGTAGAGGCGGCAGATGCAGGGGGAAGACGTTCAGGCGGTGCAAAAGATCATCGCGGAATGTTCCCCGCCGCGCCATATCGGCGATATTCCGATTGGTTGCCGCCACGATTCTGACGTCGCAGCGGATGGTTTTGGTTCCGCCGATCCGTTCCACGGAGCCGGTTTCCAGCATGCGCAGAATCTTGGCCTGTACGGACAACGGCATGTCGCCGATCTCGTCCAGGAAGAGCGTGCCGCCGTGGGCCAGCTCGAACTTGCCCTGTTTGGCCGTCGCGGCACCGGTAAAGGCCCCTTTTTCGTAGCCGAACAGTTCGCTTTCCAGAAGATTTTCGGGGATGGCCGCGCAATTGATCGGAATCAGCGGACCGTCGCGACGTCCGCTCTGGGCGTGGATGGCCCGGGCCGCGAGTTCCTTGCCCGTGCCGGATTCTCCGGTCAGCAGGACCGAGGTCGTTGTCGGCGCGACCTTCATGATCTGGCCGAGGACGGAACGCATGGAACGGCTCTGGGCCACGATTTCCGGGAACAGGGCCTTGGCGTCCAGGCGGGACAGGGCCAGGCCCACCTGTTCAAGAGCCAGGCGGTACTCTTCGAGATCGCTTCTCGGAGCAGGGGCCGCGCTGTCCGGGGATCTGTCCGGAATGACGCCGGACTTGCGGGCCGAGGCCAGAAAGCGACGGACGGGGCGCAGGATGACGTACAGCAGCAGGGCGCAGGAAGTGGAGGTGGTCGCGGCGATCAGCAAGGCGACCCAGTGCAGGTTTCCCAGAAAATCGCGTTGGAAGGGCGGAGCGTAGCTGCTCAGAAACAGGGTCAGCACGGCAGTACCGGCCACGATTACTGGAACGAGCACGACCAGACTGACGTGAAACCCCGTGCTTCGTGCCATTCTCCCTCTCTACACGGTCTTGGTCAGATCCCACATGGGCATGAAAATGGCCAGGGCGAAGAAGCCGACCACCCCGGAGAGCAGCAGAATCAGAATCGGCCCGATCATTTCGGACATCCGCCCGATGGCGTATTCCACTTCATAGTCGTAATGGTCGGCCACGGCTTGAAGCATTTCGTCCAGGTTTCCGGTTTCCTCTCCCACCGCGATCATGCTGATGATCATCGGGGTGAAGCACTTGGATGATCGAAGCGGCCCGGAAATACCTCGACCTTCCCGCAGTTTTTCACGTAGAATGCTGAAATCCTTACTGATGGCAGCGTTGCCGATAACGTCGGAAAGAATGCCGATGGAGTCCAGGATGGAAACTCCGCTGGCCTGCAGCAGGGAAAAAATACTCGCGAACCGGGTCATGGCTGCTTTTTGAAGGACCGGGCCGATTAGGGGGATTTTCAGAAAGAGCGCGTCCCGGGTTATCTGGCCCTGCTTGGTGCGACAGACGAGATAGAGGGTCAGGATGGTCAGGGCGATGCCGCCGAGCATCAGGTGCCAGTAGTTCACCAGACCGTTGTACATATGCACGATGACCTGGGTGGGAAAGGGGAGTTCAAGGCCGGCCCCATCGAAAATGGAGATGAACTGCGGAACGACGAAGGTCAGCAGGAACAAGAACGCCCCGATCAGCGTCACCAGGATCACGGCGGGATAGGTCAGGGCGGACTTGATCTGCTTTTTGACCTTGTTTTCGTGGGTAGTCAGATAGATCAGCCGCTCCAGGACGGTGGTTAGCGTACCGCTGATTTCTCCAGCCCGGACCATGGCCAGGTACAGAGGATTGAATATTTTTGGGTGCTTGGAAAAGGCCGCGTGCAGGGAAGCGCCTTGGCGGATGTCGTCGCGGATGGTGGCGAGAGCCTGGCGCAGGGTCTGATTTTCCGTCTGGTGCTCCAGAACGTCGAGCAGGGAGATGACGGTCATCCCGGCGCCGAGCATGGTCTTGAACTGCTTGGTGAACAGAATCAGATCCTCGTCCGTGGGCTTTGGCTGTAACAGGGACGAGAATGCGCCTTTCCCGTCGGCGCTGCTGGTGGCCGCGCCGACGGAGCGCGGTATCAATCCTCTGGCGGCGACTTTGGTCTTGGCTGCCTGTTCTGAGTCGGCTTCCACCTCGCCGGAGACAGTGGTCCCCGCGTCGGTCATGGCTTGGTATTTGTACTTAGGCATGTTTTTTCGGAGTCAGGAGTCAGGTATCAGGAGGTCAGAAGGAACCATTGAACTATAAACCGTTGAACCGTTGACCCCCTCAAACCATGACCGTACTCATGGCTTCCTCGGCGGTGGTCAGGCCCAGGCGGACCTTGTCCGCGGCACCTTGGCGCAGGGTGCGCAGTTTGCCTGCCTGGACCAGGTTCTTGGTGATCTGACGGGGAGATTCGCGTCTGAGGATCATGTCCTGGACATCATCGTCCACCAGCAAAACTTCGTAAATACCCACTCGTCCGGAATAGCCCTGCTGTCCGCACCGTGCGCAACCCGCGCCGCGGTAGAACGGACCAGGGTCCTGGTCAAGGCCCAAAGCTTTGAGCATGGGTTTAGGCGGGGCGTATTCCTCTTTGCATTTAGAACAAATCTTGCGCACTAGGCGTTGGGCCACGGCTACCAGCAGGGTTGAGGCCACCAGAAACGGTTGAACATCCATTTCCATGAGTCGGGTCACGGCCCCCGCGGCATCGTTGGTGTGCAGCGTGCTCAGCAGGCGGTGGCCGGTAAGCGCGGCCTGGACCGCGATGTTTGCGGTTTCGGCGTCGCGGATTTCGCCGACCATGACCACGTCGGGATCCTGACGGAGGATGGAGCGCAGACCTGAGGCAAAAGTCATCCCGGCCTTGCGGTTGAGCTGGGCCTGCCGGATTTTTTCCACCCGGAACTCCACGGGGTCTTCCAGGGTGATGATGTTGATGTCCGGCTGGTTGATCTTCTTCAGCAGGGCGTAGAGGGTGGTACTTTTTCCGCTGCCCGTGGGGCCGGTGGCCAGGAGCATGCCGTAGGGCTTGATCACCGCGGCTTCGATCTTGGCCTTGTCTTCCTCGGAAAAACCGAGGTCTTCCAGGGTCATCACCTCGCCGCTGCGATGCAGGAGGCGCAGGACCATGTTTTCACCGTGGATGGTGGGCAGGCTGGAAACCCGGACATGGATTTCCTGGTTGTCCATGTTGAAGGAAAAGCGGCCGTCCTGGGGAATCCGGGTCACGGAGATGTCCATCCCGGCCAGAATTTTCAGGCGTGAGGCCATGGCCGCGAAAAAAGCCCGGGGCGGGGCGGGCACTTCACGCAGTTTGCCGTCAACCCTATAGCGTAGGTGAACCGTAGATTTTTCGGGGCTGATGTGGATATCGCTGGCTCCGGAGCGGGCGGCCTGGCTCAGGATGGTGTTCACCAGTCGAATCACCGGGGCCTCTCCTGCCATGTCCTCCAGAGACGAGAGGGAAACCGACTCGTTTTCCTCTTCCTGGCTCCCGTACATCTCGTCGTCTTCCATCTTGCTGATGGAGTCGTCCACTTGAGAGCCGACGCCGTAGATGGAATAGATGAGTTCGGTCAGTTCCCGGTCGCTGCAGATGACCGGTTCCACCTCTAGGTTGGTCATGATCTCCAGGTCGTCCAAGGTGGTGATATCCAGGGGGTCGACCATGGCCACGGTGAGCAGGTTTCCGCGACGCCGCAGCGGAGCAACCTTGTTCATCCTGGCGAAATCCGTCGTGATCAGGGAGGCAAGTTGAACCTCGAAGGGATATTTGTTCGGATGATACTGCTCAATGTTCAACTGCTGGCTGATGACCTCGGTGATTTGCGATTCCCGGATGACTCCCTCGCGCACCAGATATTCGCCCAGCTTGACGTTGGCTTTTTTATGTTCGAGCAAAGCCTTTTTGAGGTTTTCCGTGGATAACAAGCCGGCTTCCACGAGCATGTCGCCAAGGCGTTTTACTTGTCTGGCCATGTATTCCGTCCTTACTCGGTCGTCATGGGCGCGGGCCGCGGGGAGGTGCTTTGGAGCAGGGAGAGGGGACGCTCCGGGAGGATGGTCGCGGTGATGAAGATCAGCACCTCCTCCATCCGTTGGCCCTGTAAATCCCTTCGGAACAACCCGCCCAGTCCAGGAATGTCCATCAACCCGGGTACGCCTTCCAGGCGGGATCTGGCATCTTCCTTGGTCAGGCCGGAGATGACCACGGTTTCTCCGCTGGCCGCCACCAGGGATGTCGCGGTCTCTTTTTTAATGATATAGGGATTTTCCATGACCCTTCGTGTGTCGTCCACCTCGTCCTTTTTCACGAGGATTCCCAGCCTGAGCTGATCCTTGTCAATGACGTTGGGCGTTATTTCCAGGCGGAGCACCGCGTCCTCGAACTGGACCGTCAGGTCTCCGTCCTTGTCCCTGGTCACGAAGGGCACCTTTTCTCCGTTCTCGGTGTAGGCCATCAGGTTGTCCAGGGTGGTGATGGACGGAGAGGAGAGGATGTTCAGCTTGCGATCCTGTTGCAGAGCCGTGAGCTGGGCCTCCAGATAATTTGCCCCGCCCATGACGAAGCCCAGGGCCAAGCCTGATGCGGTTTCCGCCAAATTGGCCGGAAAATTCCCGGCCATCCCTCCGCTGCCCTGGCCGATGTCGAACGTGGGGGCCGGGCCCTCGCCGGGAAAGCCACCGGCCGGCCGGCCAACGCCAGGCGCCACCATCCAGGGCTGGCCAGCGTTGAGTCCGGCACGCCGCCCACCCCATTGGATGCCGAGATCCCTGGCCGTGTCCTTGGTGGTTTCCACGATGTGCGCCTTGATATGCACCTGTGGGCGGGGTTGGTCCAGATGCTCAAGCAGTCTGACGACTTTGTTCGTATCTTTGTGCGTCGCATGGACGACCAGAGAATTTGTGTCCGGGTCAAAATTGATGGAGCCGCGGGGGGTGCCGTCTTCTTCCTTGGACAAAAAAGGCAGAAGTCGATCCCGGATGCCAACGCCAGCCTCGGCCGCCGACCCTCCGGCGGATTTTCCCTGACTCACGTTGCCTGTGATATACCGCAACCTGATGATGCTCGTGACCAGCGGGTCCCGTCGGCCCTTTTCCGCGGTCATGGCCTGGTGCTTACGGAGTTTTTCCATCAGTTCGATGTCGTTGTCGATGTCGGACCTGGAATAGACCTGGAGGACGTCGCCTTCCCAGAAATACGTCAATCCGTGACTGCGCAGCAGGCCTCGAAAGGCATTGTCCCAGGAAACGTTTTCGAATTTGAAACTGACCCCTTCCAGCTCGTGGACTCCTGGGGAAAGAACCATGTTGACGTTCGCCGAGCGCCCCAGCAACATGAGCATTTGCGCGACACTGGTGTTTTGCACCTGGAAGGTTCCAATGATGTTCGTGGGCAGAGGTCGTTCAGGTATGATTTCCTGTTCCTCGAGAATGGTGATCGGCTCCTCGTACACCTCTCGAATCACCTCCGGAGGTATCCTGGCCGGCGTATAGGCCAGGTACTCTTCTTCCTTTTCGAGCCATTTCTGGATGCGGTCGTCAAGGTGCTGGCCTTTGGGCGCGCAACCGTGCAGCAATAGGATACCGGCCAGAAAAAAATTCGCGGATACGAAGAGTATGCCCCGTGGAATCGTCGTGTGGGTGTTCATAGAAAACCATCCTCTAGGGGGTATGCCTGTCGCCAGTTCACTTCGCCCGAAGGCAATCGAAAAGCAATGACGACGGTTTTTGGGTATATCTCCAATACTTCAAAGCCTTGTTCCCGCATGCGTTCTCCGACCGTGTAGGTTCTCCCGTTGATCATGGCCAGCCGGTGCGTGTCCGTTTCGAGGTAGCCCTGGTATACGAATTCCGGCAAGGGATCGGGCACGCCGACCATGGCGGCCTTGTCCTTTGCGGATACGGGAGGGGGGCGGAAAAAAGGATTCTTGATCCAGGGGCGCAGGGCCGTTTGGATGACGGTTTCCTGTCCGGAAGTCAGTCGCCCTGTACGGGCCACCGTGGTGGTCGCGTCAATTTGCTCGGTTATCGCCGCCCTGTCCAGTTCCTCGACATCGGTATCCAGGATGCCTGCCGGTGCGAGCAGCGTGTAGGCCCCGTAGACGACCGCCAGGATCATGGCCAGAACCATGATTTTTTCGCGATTGGCCATCAGGTCGCCTCCTTCTCGGCTTCCAGCCGCACGTTTACCCGGATTCGGAATTCCTCCCGGTCTCCGCCGCCGATGACTTCCAGGCTTTCAAGGTTCAGCATCCAGGGCTGGGCGATCAAGCTCATCAGCAGATCCCGCAACCGCTGAAAATCGCCGGACAGCCTCATGTCCACGGACAGGCCGTCCTGGATGGACAGGGAAGATGGCCTGGGTGTGATGGACATCTTGTTCAGGCCGGATGCGTCCACCAATTCTTCCAGGGTTGGGACCGCCATTTCCGGAGTGTTCGGCGCGGGCAGGGTCCAGTGGTCCTCGTCCACATATTGATTGGCGACTCCGCGGAATTGAGAGGTCAGCAGGGCATGGGCCGGAGCCAGCATTTCCTGGCGTTCCACGGCGTTTCGACGTTCCTGGATTTCGCGTTCCAGCGAGGCGTTTTTTGAAAAGGCCGGAAAAAGGATGAGCAAGATAAAGGCGATGATCGCCCCCAGGCTGAGAAGTACTGGAAAGAGACACGCGGAGGTGAAGCGGAATGTGCCGGTGATGCGTTTGATCAGTTGTGACATGGAGATATCCTTAAACAGACGAATCCAGAAGCAGCACGACGCGTAGAACTTCACCGAGCCCGGGCCTTTGCTCGCGTTCCTGACTTTGCACTACGGGCATGGCGAACAAGCCGGCGCGGCGCAGGACGAACATGTATCCGGTCAGGGCGCTGTCCAGGTTGCCTGACGGATCCGTGACCAGGGCCTCCAGAATGATCTCAGCTTTTTTAGTGTCGTCGTCGCCGGTCCGGATTGCCGGGGACAGGCGCAGGTTGAGCAGGTGGATGGTGTCCGGTGTGACGCGAGAGATCTCTCCCAGCATGGCCACGGGGTGCATGCTGGCGCTCAAGGCCCCGAGCCTGGCATGCTCTTTTCCGATCCGCGTGGCCAGATCCATGAGCATGGCCTCGTCCACCTGGGGCTGGAACGCGGCCAGACGGGTGTCCAGTTGAGCAAGAGTATTTGATCTTTCATTGATGGAGGAGTGTTCCATGCCGTAGAATAGGCTCATGACCAACAAAGCGAGAATCGTCAGGCCGTAGATGCCCAGGTTGACGCGTTGTACGGATCGGGCTTCCTCGATCTGGTGAAATGTTTTCTGCAGATTCAGACAGTTGCTGGATGTGCAGAGGGCCAGGGCCAGGGAAAGATTCTGGCGGACGCGATCCATTTGCGTGGGCGGACTGGTCGGTCCCCACTTGGTGTGTTGATCCGGGTCGAGGGGATCGAGGGCAATGGCGGGCATGCCCAGAATGCCCCAGAATACTTCGCGGACGCGGACGTTCACGGAAAGATCCCCGGAGATCATCAGCAATTCCACGCGTTCCTGGTTCTGTTCACGCGTGTTGTAGGAAATGGTGCGCTCCACCTGTTTGGCCAGACGCTCACAGACTGGCGTGATCAGGTTGAAGATCTGGTCGTCCGAAAGGGATTCCCAGGGAATGGACGCGACATCCGAGCCGCTGGCCAGGGCTCGAATCAACATGTCCATGGCCTGGTCCATGCTGATGGTCTCGCCGGACTGTTCGGTCGTGGGGAGATCATCCCTCCTTTCCAGGGGCTGGACGTGAGCCAGCTTGGGTAATGAAGAGCCGTCGTCCTTTTCGTCGTCACCGGGCAGGGTCGCGGCGATTGCTTCAATTTCCGCGATCTCGGCGGCCTCGTCTTGAACTAGAAGACCCTGCTCGAAAAAATCCACCTCGGAATCCTCCCCGTGCTCGGAGGCGGCGAGCTGCCAATCTTCCAGGCGATTGCTGCACTGCCGGACCAGGGTTTCGGCCATGCTGGTCATACCGGTCTTGACCATTCGGCTCATGAGCAGGTTGCCCTCTGAAAAGATATCGATGCGCGACCAATCGCGTTCCACGTGCAACGTGGCGAAATGGGGCGAATCAACGGGAAGGAGCGGTTTACGAAACATGGTCTGCAGGGCCAGGGACGCGGTGGTCAAGCCGGCCAGAGGCAGCCCGGCCTCGATGAAGTAGGAGCGGGTCCGGTCAAGCTCGTCCCTGGGAACCAGGCAACAGATCACGCTGTACATCGAGGCCCCCTGCTGTGTGACCTGGCCCTGAACCTTGAAGTCCAGCAGGAATTCGTCGTCGTCAAAGGGGTTGTCCCGTTTTACGCGCCAGTAAACCAGGTCGTACAGCTCCCAGGGCGGGGCCTTGGGAACAAGAAGGCGCTGCAATTGAGCCCGAAACGAGAAGACATGGCTCCAAATCTGGAGATCGCCAATCCGCCCGCACAGAGATTTAACCTGGTCGCGCAGAAAAGCCGGGAAATCGGCGCTGCCGGGTTTGGCCTTTTCAGGATAGGGAATATCCCGAAAGCCAAGGATTTTTGGGGCGGACTCGCTGTCCGTGACCAGCATCAAGCGCAGCCCCCCCGGAGCGATGTCCACTCCGAGTCGTCGGCGTTTGGCTGACCAAGGGCCGGGAATCCTGAAGCCCGAAACCTTCCTTGTGGAGGAATGCGCGGCAGAGGATTTTTCTTTGCCTTTGGAGCGGATGATATGTAGCAGTTTTTCAGTGGCTTGGCTCATGGTAGATGATCATGCCTGTATTGTGGTTTTAAGGGGAAAGCCCTTTTCTTCTCCAGTGTTTGATCGGCCATTGAAAGAATATCTTTAGGTCGAATATTGCATGGTCCTTTTCTTAACGCCATCGGTTCGTGATACGAAATGGGCAAGATTGTTCTGGTCAACGATGTTTCGGAAATGTAGTGCAAAACACGATCCACTATTGCCAGACAAACCGATATAGTACTCCAGAAACTTCCACGACGGCCAAGTCTAAGCCTTCGTTTTCACGAACGATTTTCGCTTTTCGGATGGCCTTTGTCGATGTGTCGAAATGGTCAAGATAGACGATGTCCCAGGGTTGTCCCTTGTAGGCAACGTGAACCATACCGGCGGAAACATGACGCCGACGAACCGTGTCCAGGGTACGCGCGGCGTACTCCCTATCCTGAAACCCGCCGACCTGGATATAGAAGCGCGACCCGGGAAACTGGCGGCCCATTTCTGAGGAATTTTTTTCTCCGCTATTTGCGGCATGGCTTGGCGGTATGCTCGCGGGTTGAGTGGCCTGGTCGTTTGGAGAGCCGGATTTAATTTGATCGTGGTTCGTGTTGCCTGAAACAGGGGCGGTCTCGGTGGGAACGGGAAACTCTTGTGGAGGCGCATGGTTGATGGGTTCCCTGAATTCAGAGGACGGCCTGGGCTTTCCGACTTCCGATGTGTCGGGGTTGGATATGGGCGCAATGTACAGTTTTCCAGGGATAAGGAGCAGGGTGAGAATCAGTGAGGCCGAGGCAAGGAAAACCAAGCCAGGGTGCAGATCCTCGTCCCAGCCCAGGGGCCGGGCACAGGCCAGCACGACGCTGCGGCTCACCTTGGATTGGTTGTTGACGATCAGGGTCATCAGGGCCTTGTGCCCCAGGTGCATGATCTTCCGCGGATGCCCTTGTGACGCCCGGTGCATGGCCCAGTATGCCGGCCAGGTGAAAAGGGATCTGGAAATGCCGGCGAGGCTGAGTCGATGCCGGATCAATGCCCTGGTATCCCAGAAGCTCAAGGGAGTCAGACGGCAAAATTCGTTGATTCGGTCCCTGAAGTTGGGAACCTCGGCCAGAACGAGGTCGAATTCCTCCTGGGCGAAAATGATCACCTGCAGGAGCTTGGCGTCGTTGGTTTCGTAATTCAGCAGTTCCCTGATCACTTCCAGACAGGAGGGCACGAGCTTTTGCCCTTCATCGATTATCAGGACCAAAGCTCTTTCGTTTTCCAGGGCTTCCTGGAAAAGGTGGTCTTGGAGCGCTTCCATCATTTCTCGATGGGTGGCGCTCGGCGAAGGAGAGGTGCGCAAAAAACGGGTGTACAGGGTGACAAGCAGCTCTCTGGCAGTGGAAAACGTAGGGTCGAGAACAAGGTGGGGAGCAACGGTTTCATCCCTGGCCATGCGTTGGATCAGAGTGCGACACAACGTACTTTTGCCCGAGCCGATCTGACCCAGGCAGACGTTCAGGCCGCGGCGGAGCCGGATGGCGATTTCCAGCCGGTGCAGGCACTTGGAGTGGTTGCGGGATTTGAAGAAAAAGGCCGGGTCCGGAGAATTGGAGAACGGTTCTCTGGTCAGCCCCAGCAGTTCATAGTATTTCACGCAATCTTCCCTGGATGTGAGAGGTTGCTCCTTGTCGGTCAGTATGTCGAAAGGTGATCATGTAATAAAGCATTATGGCCGAACTACTCATGGTGAAAAAATCTCCTTTATCCAAGCCTTGCTTCTTAGGCAAGAAATATGCGAAGTATTTTTGGATAATGCATGCTGTGGTGAAGGTTAGCGATCGTATTTGATTTATATGCAATTTTGATGCAAATTTTTTTATCGCATTTTATGCACCAACGGCCACTCAGAGCAGGCCCGCAGGGCGGGGGGGCTTGGCCCTGTTAGACGAGGTGAGCCGTTTGTGAATCATTCAGCCGGATGCGACTATTCCTTTCGTTCGGCGCGATCAGCCGATTTGTCCGGCGGGGCATGGAGCATGGACGACGAACAGACGCGTGAGTGCGTCCGGGGAGCTTTGAGGGGCGACAGGCAAGCCTTTGGGGACCTGGTCGGGGCCTGTCAAACGCCGGTTTACAACCTGGCTTTACGGATGACCGGATCGCCTGAGGATGCCGCGGATCTGACCCAGGAGGCCTTTGTCCGGGCTTGGTTGAACCTGGAAAAATATGATCTCCGGCATTCGTTCCGCACTTGGCTGTACACCCTGGCCCTGAACGTGATCCGCAATCACCTCAAGAAAGCCGGTCGGGCCGGGGTCATTATGCCCCTCGATCCGGAGCGGCATCCCGCGGATGAAACGCCGGGGGCCGACCCGGTCCGGGCTCTGGCCGCGAAACAGGCCGGTCTGGATGTCCTGGCCAGGCTGCGCCATTTGCCCCTGGAGCAAAGCGAAGCCCTGTTGCTGCGCTTCTTCCAGGACGTGTCATTTAAGGATATGGCCGAGATTTTGAATGTGAGCGAGAGCGCGGCCAAGATGCGGGTCAGGCGGGGGTTGGAGGCGTTGCGAAGGGGAGAAGGGTGATCGTCCTTGTGACTTTTTCATTTCTCGTGTTGTATACTGAGTATGATCACAAACGCTGACGATGATCCAATTGTTGTCAAAAACCTGACCCGAGCCCTGCGTGAGCTGCCCTCGGTGGAGCCGCCCGGCGATTTGCGCGGTCGCATCCTGGGTTCCCTGCCTCGGCGCAGGGGGGGGTGGGGTCGTCTGGAATACACACTCAAGCGTGACCTGTTCCCCCATTCTCCCTCCGGAAAGACTTCTTTTTTCCTGCCCTCAACACCACCCGAGTTCGGCTTGGCCCTGCTCAGCGCCGGGGTCTTCCACTTCGCGCTGGGCTTGGCCGTTATCTTCGGTGCGCCGACAAGCTTCCTTGGCATCCTGTCCGTAGATTCGCTTTTTGGTATCGTTCCCGCTTTAATCGGTTCGTCCTTGTTGTGCGTGGGCGGCTTGGCGCAAGTCAGGTCTCCTTATGCCGTCGTTCTGCAGCGGGCCAGACTCGCGGTGGCTTTTTCCCTGTTCCTTCTGGCCGCGCTCATCGGCTTCCACGCTGGTGCTCAGAGCGGCATAAGCATTGTCGCGGGGGTGATGGGTTTGTCCGGACTGGTCGTAACGACGGTCGGATTCTGTTATTCCAACCACTCAAGAACTACTTTGGAGATATGTCGTGAGAAAGCCCCCTGTGTCGCCTAATCGTTTTTGTGTTCGAGGATTTACCATGTTGGAACTTGTTGTCGTTTTGATTCTTCTCGGTGTTCTTTCCGCTGTGGCAATTGCCAGAGTGGACAGGGGGAGCGCAAATGCAACGGCTTGGAGCGATACCATCAAGGCGCATCTTCGTTACGCGCAGATGAGGGCCATGAATTTTGGTCCTCTTTATGAAAATCATCATGTTTGGGGCGTAAACTTTCCAACAACATCAACTTATTATATTTTTCATTGCACCACGGCTAGTTCCTGCAACCCGGCAACAAATCAAGTGCTTGCGCCCGGTTCAGAGTCAATTGTTATTGATATGAGTGGCGATGGCGTCAATGTAAATGCAGCCGGGATTGTCGCTTTTGACAGGTTTGGTCGTCCGTCCAGCGATGCGACGCTATCTACTGAACTGACTTCAGATATAGGAATAACAGTTAGCTACGGTAGTGATTCGAAAGGTGTTACAATTGTTCGAGAATCTGGGCTTATACAATAGGTCGTTTTGGGGAAAATTATGTATAATTGTAATAAAAATGAAGGCTTTACACTCATCGAATGCATTGTGTTCCTTGTTTTGCTTGGTATCTTTGGAGCGTATTTGGTAACGTATATCGGCTCGACGACGCAGAGTAGCGTCATTCCTGTTCAATGGCTTGAAAGCGAAAATGCTTTGCAGGACAGGATGGAGAAGTTAGTCGCTGAATATCGAAGAATCGTTACTGAAACAGATGATGCCAAGGTAACGACCCATGCCGACTTGGAAGCCTTGAAAGATTTTGCTTTAACCGAATACACATCCTATGTGTATTCCGCGGAGACAGGTTATATTACTTTTGATGTCAATGGGATTTCCGGTCCCTGGCCGCCTGATTCCAACATCCAGTCCCAGGAACCCGTCTTAGTCGTTACTCTGCAACACGGGGACCAAAAAGTCTCTTCACTTTTCATGGCATCTGAGTGACATTGGGAGTTGACGATATGCATGGCAATAATAGTGGGTTCACCCTGGTCGAGATTATCGCTACCCTGGTAATACTCGGCGTTATTGGTAGCATGGCCGGATTCGGCCTGGCAGCGGGAACCAGGGCGTATGTTTTCTCCAAGGAAAATGTAGAAATGGCTCAAAGAGCGCAGTTTGCCTTGAATAGAATTCGCTTGGAGATGCTTCACATGGACAGCATCGTTTCCGTTGCCCCTAATTCAATTGAGTACACGAACATAACCAGGGCGCCTGGAGTGCAGTACAGAATTGAAAGAAACGCGAACCAGCTTTTTATCTCCGTTGGTGGTAATAATTTTCTTCTTTTGGACAATCTTGGGACATATACATCCGATCCATTATTTAGATATAGAGACAACCAAGATGACCCTTGGTCTGCTGTTGACCCATTTTTTGAGCTAAATCACATTGAGGTTTTGATTATCTTGTCCAGAGTGGATCAAGAGCAAGATTTTGAATTCAGGACGTCAATCAATCCGAGAAACAATGGTGCGCGTAACGCTCCTAAACCAATCAGGCATGACCAATAATATTTTTTAGCCATGCATGGAGAGCCATGATGAAAAAAAACTTGGGAATAATGACTCTTTTTACGAAAAAAATATCGCGAATGTTTTTTTTAAGAAAAAAGAACGAATCGGACGGCGGAGTTATATTAGGGTTGATTTTTGGTTTTGTCGTTTTCGGTGGACTTATCGCCGCAGTTTACACGATGACATCGTCAAGCATGATGCAGACGGTCTCCACGAACAACAGTCTGAATGCATATTATATGGCCGAGTCAGGTTTCAGAATCGCCTCCGGCTATTATCTGAATACCGGCGATGTGTCGAACTCCGGAATGATTGACGACGATAAGGCCGAGATTCTCGAATCTTACCTCAATGGGATGACGTTTACCATCGGAGATAAAGGAAGTGTCACTCTAGATGTTTATCCGTACTGGCTCATGTCGACAGGTGGGAACAGTGCCAAGTTCCCGGGGAAGGTGCCTCCTGGCTTTACATTGCCTGCTGCTGGCAAGTTATTGTGTGTTGGAGGCGAGTTTGATGATCGCGTTTATATTGATTACACAGGTGGTAGTTTTTCCGGTGGAGTTTTTACGTACACATCCTCCGTTTCATGTGACGATAGATTTAGCATGTATGTAACACTAAATCCTTTAAGCTCACAGTCTTTTTCCCATGGCGAGAGTCTTACCATGGCATTGAACACTTTTCCTCCTGAAGCTGTAATGCGACACAATGGGATGATACAAGTTGGTGAAGACGAGAGTAATCTGTTTACATACGAACGAGCAGTCGAAGGGAACAGTATAACGCTTGAGGGAATTAGAAGGATCAGTGACCCTAAGAATGAGGACGGCTGGACTGAAACCGTTGATACCTCTCATAATATTATCTTCAAGAGGGCATTGATTCTTGAATCGCGAGGCCAATCAGGCGCGGAAGAGCGGATGTTGCGTTTTTTTACTCCAATTCAGGACAGCAAGCCAATACCAGGTTCTATTGAGTTTGTGCCGGAAACCACGGAACAGCTTGAAGAAATGTTTGAAGGAGACGGGATGTCGTTGTATAGTGTGAGAAGTCTGTTGTCTGCCGGTGGCGGCTCGGATTTATATGCTATTATTGAAAGAATCAGTGATGTAACTTCAGGGTCGTCATCCGGGCAGAATGATTTCAAGCATGCCACGTTCTGGTTCAAGGACCGGCATCTTGTTGATCATTACTGGAGGCTTGGAGGCGGCAGGCTTTCATATGACGTGCAGGCCAAACCGTCCACGGGAAACAGACTTCTGAATGGCGCGCTTGGCTTATCATTTAGAGCATATCATACAAATCCGGAAAGCAACTTTCCTGATCACTACTATGGTGTTTCCTTTATGCGTTATTCAATGGATACTCTTTACTTTCAACATGGAAATCTTGATATCGAACCTGGAGATACTATAGAGGCTTGGACATGCGCTAACCCAAGTTCCGGGGCTAATAACACTACATGTAACATATGGGGAGTGAAAAGAGGGAGTGCAATTGTCCAGGGGATGCCTTATTTGACATCCGGCTCGTTCAGTTCTGGAAATGCTCGCGGTTCGATTCGATTGACAAACATTACGCACCATACAGGTAGTTCAGCTTTTTGGGGTCATAGCTCAACACCCGCCTGGCTGCGCACGCCGGATGGCGACTTTATTGCACGAGCACTTAACAGGAGTGACGCGTTTGTTCCGGCTGTAGATAATGACTGGATTCCTGACAAGATTAAGCCGAAACCAACGGACTTTGCTTCTGGTCATCCATTTCACGATGATCGGTATAGTATTGGGGATCTTTTGATCGTCCTGTGGGAGAGAAGGGGCAACATCTGGCAGTGGCTGGCATTCAAGGACATCAGTTACGATGTATACACTCGTGGTATGCAGGACTGGAACCAGAGTGGTGCCCCTCCATATGGGAGCTGTACCAGTAATTGTCAAGGCTATGATGGCCCAATCGTCAACGACAAAGCCAGTTTGTTGTTGAAGGTTAGGGAAAAGAGAACGGTGATTGGTGGTACTCCGGAGAAGTATAATGAGGTGAATGTGTTTTATGGCGATGCGTCCTCTCGGTGGGTAACACGTACGCCAAACAACATACCTTACGATGTAATGGGAAATAGGCAGAGATATCTTCCTAAGTCGTATTCCGGTTCTCCTTACCCGTTTTGGCCACCTGAAAGAATGGCATTCTGGACAATGGCAACTGATTATCTGTCGCATATCCAGAGAGTACCTGGAGCGCCAAATGACGGCCCTCATCCTTATCAATGGGACTCGGAAAAGCCTGGCGTTTCCCAACTCGTATTTGATATATTAAATGATGGATCCGTCCAGACCTCTTCGATTTCATCCTTTGATCCTGCCTTAAGCCCTACATATCGTCAACACGAGGTTGGAATGCATGGTTTTGGGGATATCTGGAATACGTCTGGAGATTATCGTGTTGTAGGATTTGCGGATTTCGCGCTCAAGTTTGTTTTTGAAGACGCAAAACTGTATGGTGGATTTCTGGAGGCGTTTGTTCAGTAATTTTTTTTTGAATGTTAACTCAATCATACTGAAGGTGGTTTATGTTTTTTTCAAAAACTGTATTGCTTGTCGTATTCCTTTCTGTTTTTACATTTTCACGGCTTGAAGCCTTCGCACCTCCAGGTGACTATAATGAAGACCCTTTGTCTCATGAAGAAAAATCTTCTTCTCAATCCAGTGATGTTTACGATGTCGAACAAAATGGAGAGTCCAGGAGGCAGTCTCAGGGGAATCCTGTTTCGATCACAATTTATCAAGAAGGCGACAGTGAAGGCAAGCCAAGCAAGGGGCTCCAGCTTTTACTTGATTGACATTTGAGATGTTATTTTATTATCCGGAGAATTATTCTCTTCGCGTTTAGCAAGGAGCTTGGAGCAGAAAGACTTTTTGCACCAAGCTCCCAACCAGTAACTCGTTATCGGTGACAATTCATGCTTGCCAACAAAGATTTTTCTCGCTCTCCTGCCTCTCAAGCCAACGAAGGTGCCGTTGCCCCCAAGCCCAAAACCCGGACCATCGCCATTGCCAGCGGCAAGGGTGGGGCCGGTAAGACTTCCGTGGCGGCTTGTCTGGCTTGGATTCTCGCGGAGCGAGGGAAAAGGGTTTGTCTGGTGGACGTGGATCTCGGGCTTTCCAACGTGGATGTGCTCTTGGGGATTTCGCCCAGCCATAGCCTGGAAGACGTCATTGTCAACGACCTTCCCATTCAACAGGCCATAACCACTGTGCGGCCCGGTCTGGACGTCATTTCCGGAGGATCCGGCATCACCGCCCTTACAGCGTTGACCAAGGCAAAGAGGATAGAATTTTTAAAGAAAATTAGATCATTGGACAGTTATGACTTTCTACTTCTGGACAATGCGCCGGGTGTTCACAGACAGGTTGTCGCCTTTTGTCTGGCCGCCCGGGAACAGATTATCGTTCTCAATCCAGAGCCGACTTCCGTAACCGACGGTTACGCACTGCTTAAGGTTCTTCGGCAGAACGGACTTCGCCGACCGCCGTATATCCTGCTCAACAGGGTCAAGCAGGACTTTGATCAGGCAACGCTGGTCAAACGTTTCGCCGCTGTTTGCAAAAAGCACTTGGGAGCGCTGATTCTCCCGCTGGGCGGCATTCCCGAAGATCCCGTCTTTCATGCTGCCTCGACCCGCTCCGTTCTCCCCGTCGCCTTCCGGCCCCAGGCTCCGAGTTCGCTGGCCCTGGCGCGGGTCGCCAACCTGATCGTCAAGCGCATGGCCCCGGATACCTTGCATTCCCATGTTCACGGCTTCTGGGCCGAATCGCTGTTCACGATGTTTCAAGGCCTGCATCTGCCCGTGGAAAGCCCCGCGGCCAAGCCGATGCCTGCCACGCCCTCGGAACCTTCCGAGACGCAAACGCGACCTGCCGCACGGGAAGTGCTCCAGCGCCTGGAACAGGTGGTGACGGAACTGGCCGACACGATGGACAAGGGCACGGGCCAAGGACAAGCCGTTCCATCCGAGGATTTCTCCGAAATAGCCAAACGCCTGGCCTTTGTGGCCAACCGCTTGCAACACATCGCGGAAACCTGGAGCAGGGCAGGCGCCTCAACACCTAACTGAAACCCTTATCAGGCCCCACATCTCGGATCGTTCACAATCTGTTGGCGCGTCGGGGGCTCTCCGTAACAATTTGATATCCCTGCCTCGTAACTATTCAGCACATATGGTGCCTGATCATTCTCCAGTTCTGGATTCCGGCTTTCGCCGGAATAACGAATTGGAGCAAGCCTTTTCCACGTTAGTCATGTCGGCGAAGGCCGACGCGTTTACGCTATCCAGATATTTTTTCTGCCTCTTCTGAGTA
The DNA here is from genome assembly GCF_003046795.1 of Desulfonatronum sp. SC1. Lineage (NCBI taxonomy): Bacteria > Pseudomonadati > Thermodesulfobacteriota > Desulfovibrionia > Desulfovibrionales > Desulfonatronaceae > Desulfonatronum > Desulfonatronum sp. SC1. The sequence goes on from NZ_PZKN01000008.1 coordinate 62,401, forward strand.
GTTGCCCTGCCTCTTTTTTAAGTCCTTGAGCAGATTTTTTCTCCCAAGTTGCTCAGGGTCTCCAGGTACTCCTCTATTTCATCCAAGTTTTCAGGCATGACCAGGCCATTGGGGTTGGTTTGTTTCGCTTTCTGACGGGCCACGAAATCCGTTGCTGTGGATTTTTTCATCGCTCGAGGCTCGCCGGAGGGAGGCGGACTTCCTGTTATTTCGTCGTCCTTGGCTGCATATATGTTCACCAGTGGTGAAATGTGCTCATTTTGGGCGTTCTTAATCACTGAAGGTTTGAATGAGGCCGCGGGCGAGACGAGTTGGCGGTTATTGGCCAGAAACTCAGATCGGTAGCGATTGGACGTGAACATCATATCCTCGCTGCCCATTTCAATGGCCGACTCCAACTGCGTGGTGCGACCTTCGCGGATCAACCCACGAATTGCCGGGGTGGAACGCATGATGGAAAGTACTGGAACCTGGAATCCTTCGGACGGGAAGAATTCCAGGTGTTGGATGACGATTCCGACCAGGGATGTGGAAATCTGGTGGCGGACAAGATTCTGGGCGTCGGGAGGGAAGGCGTTGAATAAACGGAAAAGAGCTTCTTCAGCGTTACCGGCGTGCAAGGTGGCAATGACCAAATGGCCGGATTCCGAGGCGTTCAGGGTCAGGCGGATGGTCGGGGCCTCGCGAAGTTCTCCGACCATGATTACATCCGGAGCTTCACGCAGAACGTCCGTCAAGCCTTGTTCAAAGGTTTGAAAATGGACGCCCAACTCTCGCTGTTCCACAAAAGCCTGACAAGTGGAGAAGCGGTACTCCACGGGGTCTTCCAGAGTGACCACGTGAGCCGGACGTTCGTTATTGATGGCTTCCAGCATGGCAGCGATGGTCGTGGACTTGCCGCTGCCGGTTGAACCGCAAATCAGGACGAGACCGGACTTTGCCCGGCTGAAGTCCCTCAGGGATGGGTGCAGGTTTAGGCTTTCGAAATCCGGAATGCATCCGGGCAGAAAACGTATCGCCATGGACAGACCACGGGTGGTGGCGAAAATATTAATGCGCAGCCGAGCCCCGGCTAGGGATAACCCCATGTCTACGGACCAACGGTCACGGAGCATGGCCAAGTGTCCCCTGGTGGCAATGGCCTTGACCAGCTCGTCGACTTCGGTACCGGTGAATCCCGCCCCCTTCTGAATATGAATCTTTCCATCCTTGCGAAGCACCAGGGGATGTCCGCTCGCTATGTGCAGGTCCGAAATCCCGTTGCGCATGCACTGCTCAACGATTTGGGTGAACCGAGATTTTATCGACGACATCCTTGCTCCTTTCGATTTGTTTAGTGTTGACAAGATAGTTCACACCGGGACAAGTGCCAATAGTCGACAATATTCAGCTTGGCGTGGGGTAAAGAGCCTGGATACAGCCAAGCGCGAAACATGCTGGGTCGTTACAGAAGGAGTTCGTTTTCGAGTCGATGCCATTTGGTGGCAGTATCCAGTGGCCTCAAAGACTCCGGATTAAATTTTGTGATCAGTATTTCAAAATAGATACGGCCGCAACCCCTAGGGCAGGGGATCAATGCCACATCCCGCGTACTTGGAGTAAATAGCCGCTGAATATCCAGGCCGCCGAGCATCTTCGATACACAACTCCGCCCTGATGCATATCAGAGTCGGGAAAGCCTTGCCGCTAAAGGCCCAAACCGAGGCATCACGAGAGAGCCGTTCGCGGTTCCTCATATTTTCGGATTGAGACCAGTCATCGTGGTTCTCATTGTTTGAACCCATCCACCAGCTTCCCGGCCAGAACCAGTTGGCTGTTCCGGTCCGGAGCCTTGTCGTCGATCATGGCCGCCTGGACGGCCCGGAGGATTTCGGAATAGTGCGGCCCGGGTGGCAGGCCCATGGCTTTGAGGTCCTTGCCGGTCACCGCGACTTTCTGGGTCCTGAGCTGGGTCAGGAAGAGGGAGATGTTCCGGCGGATGGCCTCCTTTTGACCGCGAGCCATCAGGAACAGAATCGACTCCAGGGGCAGTTGGTTGAGGATGAAGAACAGCTCGCTGATGGCCCCGTTGCGGCTTTGCCACTGGCTCAGCAGGTGAATGGTTTCATCCAGGGAACGGCGCATGCCCCACAGGGATGTTTCGTCTTTGTCCGAAAAGTTCAGGCGACGCATCAGGATTTGAAACTGGGCGTCGTCCAGGGCCGAGGCCAGGCCGAGGAAATAGAGTTTCCAGGACTGGGCCTTGGGTTCCAGGTAGAGCAGGCGGTACCAGTTCAGAACCCGTTCCACCTCGCCCAGGGTGGTTTCCAGTTGGTCGGTGAGCCGGAGCAGGGGATGGAGCACCTGGAGCAGGGTGAAGCCGTCCATCCGCCGGAAGCAGGCCAGGACTTCGCGTTCCTCCATGATCAGACGCAGTTCCTGGAACAGCCGACGCCCGGAGAGCTTCTGAAACAGGTTCAGGTTCATGGCGTTCTTGATCAGTCGTTCAGTCTGACGGTCCATCCGGAAGTGAAAGCGCTGCTCGAAGCGGATGGCCCGCAGGATGCGGGTCGGGTCCTCCACGAAGCTCAGGGAGTGCAGCACGCGGATGGTCCGCTCCTTGATGTCCTTTTGAGCCGAGAAAAAGTCTACCAGATTGCCGAAATGGTCTGGCGTGAGGCGCACCGCCAGGGCGTTAATGGTGAAGTCCCGGCGGTAGAGGTCCATCTTGATGGAGGAGAGCTCCACCGTGGGCAGGGCCGTGGGGTACTGGTAATATTCCAGGCGGGCCGTGGCCACGTCCACCTTCTGGCCGTCCGGGAGGATGACCACGGCGGTCTGGAATTTCTTGTGCATCCGGATCCGTCCGTCCAGTTCGCGGCTGAAAAGCTGGGCAAAGCCGATCCCGTCGCCCTCCACCACCAGGTCGATGTCCAGGTTCGGCCGGTTCAGCAGGATGTCCCGGATGAAGCCGCCCACGGCGTAGACGTCCACGCCCATGTCACGGCCAAGGGCTCCGGCGTGCTCCAACAAGCCAAGGATGGGCTCCGGCAGCCGGGAGCGGAGCATGCTCTTGATGTTGCGCTCGGTTTTGCGCTCGGGCAACAAAAACTCCGGAATCCGCGCGGATTCCTGGATGAAGATGGTGATCAGGTCCGTACGGGTGATCACCGCGCTGACGTGGCCGTCCTCCATCACCGGTACGAGGCGCTGCCTCTGGCCCAGGATGATCTCCATCACCGCGTAGAGATCGTTCTCGGGCGTGAGCACGGCCACGTCCCGCTGCATGTACTCGTCCACGGTCAGTTCGCCCAGACCGTGGCCCACGGCCCGGTCCGAAAGCTGGTGCTCCAGGATGCCGACGCAGGCCCCATCCTTTTGGACCACGGGAATGGCCTTCAGGCCGTAGCGGGTCATGATTTCCGTGGCTTGGATCAGGGTCGTGCCCTCGGGCACGGTGACCGCGGGCTTGGACATGAAGTCTCGGACCAGGATCTGTGGGTTGATATGCGAGTAGAGCAGGGCGAACAGCTCGTCCTTGATTTCGGACAGAGTGCGGTCCTTGATGGTCGCGGAGGCGGCGTAGACGTGCCCCCCGCCGCCGAAAAAGCCGCAGATCCGCCCCACGTCCACCTCCGGGCGCCGACTGCGGGCAATGAGATGCACTCGGTCGTTCATCCGGGCCAGGGCGAAGAGCACCCGGATATTCTCCATGTCCACCAGCTTGTGCACCAGCACGGCGAAATCCCCCACGTACTCGTCCACGCTGACCTCGGTGATCACCACCTCGATCCCATTGATTTCGTGCACCGCGGCCGTGCCGAGCATGGCGTGCAGCAGATGGATCTGCTGCGCGCTCAGGTCCCGGGTGATCAGGTCCGAGATGGTGTCCAGGTCCATGCCCCGGGCCAGGAGCCAGGAAGCGGCGTCAAAGTCGTGGGTGGTGGTGGAGGAAAAGGTGAAAGCCCCAGTGTCCTCGTAAATGCCCAGTCCCATGATCGTGGCCTCGTCCGGGCTCACGGCCAGTCCTCGCTTGCGGATCTCCCGGACCAGAATGGCCGTGGTCGATCCCCAAGGCTGAACCACGCTTTTCTGGGCCGGCAGGTCCTCCTCCGAATCCGGATGGTGGTCGTAGACGTGGATGGTCAGGCCGGGCTGCTCCAACACGGAGCGGACATGCTCCACCCTGGAGCGCTGTCGGGTGTCCACCACCACCAGTTGTTCCACTGCCGATGCGTCGATCTCCTTCATGGACTGGAAATTGAAGAGATAGGTTGCGCTCTGAATGAAAAAATTACGCAGGTTTTTTTCCTGACTGCCCGGAAAAATCAGCGCCGCGTCCGGATACAGCTTGCCCGCGGCGACCATGGCCGCCAGGGCGTCGAAATCGGCGTTGTTGTGGGCGGTGATCAGGGTTTTGGGAGATGTGGGCATTTGGGGTTCACGGTTCAGGTTTTGGGGGTTGGGGGGGGCGTGGTTCGCGGAGGATGCTTGGGCTGGGGCTGAGAGGTTGTGGAGCGACTGCGCGGATGGTGTTTTTGGTGTTGGCTTTTCAGGCGCGAAGTCTGGACATGGGTGTAGATTTCCGTGGCCAGGATGTCGGCGTGGCCCAGGAGGATCTGCACGGTGCGCAGGTCGGCCCCGCCTTCCAGCAGGTGCGTGGCAAAGGAGTGGCGCAGGGTATGCGGGGAGATGGGTTGGCGGATGCCGGCCTTTTGGGCGTAGGCCTTGATCAGCTTCCAGACTCCCTGGCGGGTCAGCCCCTTGCCGGAGCGGTTTAGAAACAGGACATCCGTTTTCGGCCTGAAAGCCGGACGCCAGTTCTGGATGTAGATGTCCAGGTATTTCCCGGCCGAGGCGTGCATCGGCACGACCCGTTCCTTGCGGCCCTTGCCAAAGACCCGTAGCAATCCGGCCTGCAGGTCCACGTCCCCGGGACGCAGGCCGATCAGTTCCGAGACCCGCAGCCCCGCGGCGTAGAGCAGATCGAGCATGGTCCGGTCCCGAAACCCCAGCTTGTCGTTAAGATTCGGCTGGGCCAGCAGGGCCGTGACCTCCTCCCGCCCGAGTACGTCCGGAAGGTGGCGGGGCAGTTTGGGGTTTTCCAGTTTCTCCAACGGACTCTCGGCGATCAGCCGCTCTCGAACCAGAAACGCGAACAGGCCGCGCAACGTGGCCAGGTGCCGGGCCAGGGAGCGGTTTTGCAGTCCGGCTTGGCGCAGGTGCAGCAAGTACAGTAAAGCGTGTTGGCTGGAAAAGCGCTCCAACTCCAGCCCCTCTGGGCTTAGAAAGCGTTGCAGAGACTCCAGGTCCGTGGTGTAGGCGGCCACGCTGTTTTCCGCAAGCCCCTTTTCCACCAGGATGTATTCCAGAAAACGATCCATCCAGGGATGCAGGGCTGGGGAAGAGGGTGGAGGCGAGGGGAGGGAAGGCATGGGGTAACCGGATGGAGCACGAGGCGGCTGGGCAAGCGTTGCTGGATCGCAATTCTTTTTGACCGTTATATGAAATGCGGGGTCATATTTCTTGTGGAGGGCATGTTCTTGCTTTATCCTCCCACAAAAAGCGACAATCAATATTGACGAGAAAGGGGGAACGGATATGCAGTCATTGCGGGAATTGTACCGCTATGGGATGGGGCCGTCCAGCAGTCATACCATGGGGCCGCGCCGGGCCGCGGAGATGTTTCGGGCGCGTCATCCGCAAACCGCCAGGGTCCGGGTCACGCTGTACGGCAGCTTGAGCCTGACAGGGCGCGGCCACCTGACGGACCAGGCGGTTGCCCAGGGCTTGCTGCCTCTGCCCTGCGACGTGATCTGGAGCGAGGAGGCGTTGGCTGAGCATCCCAATGGCATGCAGTTCGAGGCCCTGGCCGCGGACGGCGGCTCCCTGGAATCATGGACCGTCTTCAGCATCGGCGGCGGGGAGTTGCGGGAGGCCGGGCAAAGCGGGGCCGAAACCCCGAAGCTCTATGCCCAGACGACCATGAAGGAAATCCTGGATTGGGCCGAGTCACGGGGCAAGCCTCTCTGGGCTCTGGCCGAGGCGGTGGAAGGGTCGGATCTCTGGGATCATCTGGGCTTTGTCTGGCTGAAAATGCAGGAGGCTATCGCCGCCGGGCTGGATGAGGAAGGGTCGCTTCCCGGAGGGTTGAACCTGCAACGCAAGGCCAGGGGGTTTTTAACCCGGGTCAAACAACTGCGCCGCTCCGCCGGACGGACCGGGCTTCTCTCGGCCCATGCCCTGGCCGTGTCCGAGCACAATGCCGCCGGGGGCTTCGTGGTCACCGCGCCCACCTGCGGTTCATGCGGCGTCCTGCCCGCTGTGCTGTCGTATCTGCAACGGGATTTGGGCCTGGAGGACGAATACCTGCTGCGGGCACTGGCCACGGCTGGGCTGGTGGGCAACGTGGTCAAGCACAATGCCTCCATTTCCGGGGCAGAGGTGGGGTGCCAGGGGGAAGTGGGCGTGGCCTGCGCCATGGCCGCGGCCGCGGCGGCGCAGCTCCTGGGCGGGTCGCCGCATCAGATCGAATACGCGGCGGAAATCGGCCTGGAGCACCACCTGGGGTTGACCTGCGATCCGATCCTGGGGCTGGTCCAGGTGCCCTGCATCGAGCGCAACGCCTTTGCGGCCATTCGCGCCCTGGCAGCGGCGGAATACGCCCTTCTCTCCGACGGTCGCCACCTGATCAGCTTCGACCAGGTGGTGGAAGCCATGCAGCAAACCGGCCACGACCTGCCCAGCCTGTACCGGGAAACGGCCCTGGGCGGATTGGCCAAGGTCTACCAGGGTGCGCGGGACCGGGAGCAGGCCTGATAAGCAGTCATTTTGCGAACCACCCGCTCCCGTGGTCGCTCAAGGCTCCAAGGACGCCAAGTAAAAACATTTTTTGAAAGCAGAGGGGAAAGCTGCTTTCAAAAAAGGATTTGGCTCCCAAATAGTGAGCCGATAGGCGTGAAGTCTTTTGTCTCCTGCATGCATTCCAGCATAAGACACCAATTTTTCTTCTTGGCGCTCTCCGTGTCCTGAGCGAAGCGGGCGGTTTTCTTATAGCGGATCACCCGTTCACCCCGCCTGTCACGCGCACGACCTCGTCCATGGTGGTCGTCCCGGCCAGCACCTTGACGATCCCGCTTTGAAACAGGCTGGCCACGCCCTTGGCGCGAACCAGGCGACGCAGGGCGGTGAGGTTCGTGTCTTGGCGCACGGCGTCCTGGACTTCCTCGTCAAAAGGCAAAATTTCGTGGATCCCGGTGCGGCCGAGGTAGCCGGTGTTGCGGCAGAACTCGCAGCCCGGTCCGGACCAGACCGTTTCCGGCGCGTCCAGGCCACTGCTTCGCCACAGTATGGCCTGATCCTCCGGGGTTTGAATCGGCACCTTGCAGTGCGGGCAGAGGGTGCGCACCAGACGTTGGGCCACGATTCCGGCCAAGGCCGCGTTTATCAGAAAGGCGTCCAGCCCTAGATCCAGCAGCCGGGTGATGGAAGAGGCCGCGTCGTTGGTGTGCAGGGTGGAGAGGACCAAGTGGCCGGTCAGGGCGGCCTGGACCGCTTCCTGGGCCGTGTTCAGGTCGCGCATTTCCCCTATCATCACGATGTCCGGGTCCTGGCGCAGGATGTGCCGGAGCACTTGGCCGAAATCCACTCCTATTTTGGGCTGAACCCCGATCTGGTTGAAATCGTCCACCACCATCTCGATGGGGTCCTCCAGGGTGAGCACGTTCACGCCCGAGTGGGCCAGGGTTTTCATGGCCGAATACAAGGTGGTGGACTTGCCGCTGCCCGTGGGGCCGGTGACTAACACCAGGCTGTTGGAGCGGGCCAGGAAGGAGCGGAACAGGGCGAGTTTGTCCGGCTCCATGCCCAACTCGTCCAGTTTTTTGAGCGTGGTGTCGCTGGAGAGCAGGCGCAGGACCATTTTTTCTCCGAAGGCCACGGGAATGGTGGAGATCCGGACATCAGTCCGGATGTCGTCCAGCACGAGCTGGACCCGTCCGTCCTGGGGCCGTCGCTTTTCAGAGATGTCCAGTCGGCTCAGGCCCTTGAGCCTGCTGATCATGGCCTGGTGCACGGTCAGCGGGAGGCGGTAAAGGGGATGGAGCACCCCGTCGATGCGAAACCGAACCAGGGAAGCGTCGCGCTTGGGTTCCAGATGGATATCACTGGCCCGTTCCCGTAGAGCCGTGTGCAGAAGATAATCCACGGCCTTGCTGACATGCTTCTGTGAACGGGGATCCGATCGATCCCCGACCCGAACCCGCTGTTCCTGGTTGGCCAGGGACTCCGAAGCGCTGAGAAACTCCTGTTCCGCGGCCTTCACGGCTTGGCGGAACTGGTAGAAATCGTCGATCAGCCGGGTGATTTCAGCCCGGGTGCCCAGAAACAAACGCAGCGGCAAGGTCGTGACCCGACACATGTCTTCCAAAAGTTCCGGGCGGAACGGGTTGTGGACCAGGATTTCCAGATGGCCGTCCACGATGCGCAGCGGAACCAGAAGATTGGTCCGGGCAAAGCCCTCGGAAATGGTCCGGGTGCTGACCTCCAGATCCAGTTCCAGCACGTCCAGCCGCTTGAACTCCAAGCCAAACCTGGCGGCCAGGGTCCGGAGAACGCTTTCCTCGGTCAGGCGCTCCCGAGGTGCCTTGGCCCGGGTCAGCTTCAGCCCCAAAAGCAGGTCCAACCCGGACAGCGGATCATCAAGAGCGATGTCCCGTTGCCGGGCCTGGTCCAGAACGATCCGTCGCCGTTCGGGGTCCAGTTCGCCGGCCTGTTCCAGAATGGGGAGCAGGTCGTTCAGGCTGTAGTCCAGGCGGGTGTGGGAATGGAAAGCGCAGTGGTCAATGGTGGTCATGGATGGTCCTGGGCAAAGAGTAATGAAGTGAACCGGGACGGGAAGTCTTCCGTGGCTCTGCTTTGGATGTGTCGGGCCAAGGAAACACATCGGAAAGAGCAAGGCAAGGACAAGGCGGAAACAGGATAGGGAATTTTCAGCGTTGCGTGATGGTGAACCATGGTTTGACAGGTCAAAGTGAACCTGACAAGGATCAAAAAAATGATCTTTTTGCTGGTTTCAGAGGTCCAGCCCACTTTCGTCGTCTTGCAATCATTTTCTTCTCACCTCAAACTTCAAGGAGACCCTGTCATGCGAACGAAATTGCTTGTCTGTACTTTCCTCATCCTTGCCTTTGCCTCCATGCCCTGCATCGCCTTGGCCGCGGAACAGTTCGGGGTGGCCGTATATCCTGGCGCCAAGGAACATCCGGGCGCCACGCAATTCTTGAATGAAGGACTCGGCGTGCAAGGCACGGCTTTTCACACCAGCGATTCCGTGGCCGCGGTGGTGGAGTTTTACAGGGCGCAGGACGGCATCCGGGAGGTGATTGTCAGCGATGAGTCCGCCATGTTCAAGAAGGGCAATGAGGTGGACGTCACTGTGCAAAGCCCGTGGATGGACATGCAGTCGGGAACATTGATGCAGGATTGCCTCATCTCCATCGTCAACAGGAAATAGTCCAGGCTCTTGCCGGCACGTGATTCAGGGAAAACCTGGGCTATGGGACGGAATCCCGTTGGGATGCCCGGAGGAGAAAACGGACCGAAATGCATCGAGCCTATCACTCCAGCGAAACGTTGCCGAAACTCATGATAATGCCGAGGGCAAGATGCCCTCCTTCCCAGGATTTTCCGTGCTTATCCGTGTCTTCCGTGGGCAACTCGCAAGGCCTCCTGCTGGTCAAAGCATGAAGTTTCGCTGTAGTGTTAACCTTTAAAAAGCACCCTTCAGAAGGAACGAACATGAATAATGGAGCAAAGGAATCAACGGACGAAATAGATGCTGTGAATTTCCAAAGCGAGGATGCCCCAGATGTCAGTTTTGTCTCTGATCAGGAGGATAGCGCAGCGCAAATTTTTGCCGCAACCGGCCTGAAGTTCGATCCTGAAACAGCCGCCTTGCTTTGGTCCAGGATTCTCCAGCACAAGTGGGTACTTTCTGAAAGATTGGGACGCGACGTAGGGCTCAAGTTGGCATGTATCGACTTCATTGAAAACATTGATCCGGTTACCAAGGACGCCAGGGACAGTAAACGTATCCAGTGTCTCCGGGAATTCGGCGCGCAGGTTATCGACCGGGCCGTCTGGGAGACCATTTCCGACTCCCAACCTCCGAAACAGGTGGTGAATAACAGGATTATCCGTACTCTCCAAAAAGCAGATCTCGCCCGCAAGCACGGTGTTACGCCGCCGAGGGCCATTATCTTTTTCGGTCCCCCGGGCACGGGAAAAACCCATTTCGTCAAGGCCATCGCCGGCATCCTTCAGTGGTGGTACATCGAAATCAGCCCGAGCGTTTTGATGGAGGACGGTCAAGACCGGTTGGGGGCCAACCTGAAGAAAATCATGGAAAAGGTATATGACTTGGATGAGACGGTGGTCTTTATTGATGAGTTCGAGGAAATTGCGGGCAGCCGCGATCATGCCTCCCGGGTCGACAAGTCCATCACCAATGAGTTCCTAAAGCAGGTACCTTTGCTGAAAGCGAGGAACCGAAAAAATCTTCTCATTTGCGCAACCAATTATATCCGGCAACTGGACGCGGCGCTACTCAGACCCGGCCGCTTCGACTGCATCATTCCAGTGGGCAGCCTGGACGAGCAGGGACGCAAAACCATATTCGAGCACTATATCGAGCGCACAAATTGCGGAACTGTCGACCTGGACAGATTGGTTTCCCTCACCCCGCTCTTCACTCCGGCGGATATCGAGTATCTTTTTCAGAAGGTACGGCAGTACGCCTTTGAACAGGAATTAAAACTGCAACATGATTATCTGGTCACCACTGAGACATTCTTGGAAATTCTGCCTTCGCTTCGACCGACCCTTACCGAGGAAATAATCACCGAGTTTCAGGAGGACTGTGCGGAATACACCAGGGTGTGAGTGGTTGTCCGCGTGGACGCAGACGATACATGTCGAGAAAAACATCTCCGATCTTCATGACAGGATGCACCGAGGAAGTTGCCAAGCCATCCTTGGCCATGGGTACGATTTGACCCCAAATACTCAAGGTAGGAGCCGTATGAGGTAATTCCTCACGTACGGATCTGTGCGGGGGCACCGGGCAACCGGCATTCCTGCCGAGACCCCCGCCCCAGTTGCAGGCATGACGATTGCCGCACATCGGGGGATTCACTAGGCCACCGTCGGCAGGATCATCAAAAAGGACGAGACAAGTCAAAAAACAAGACCTGACCCCGGTTCCTTCCCGTTTTGGGGATGGATGTGATTCAGACGTGGTTTTGGTATGATGACAGTGGGTTATCCAATAGCTATTAAATATCCTTGAGGTTGAGGATCAACGGTGAGCGTGTTGAAAGTAAGATATTTCAAGCATAAGGACGTTGATGGACTTGAAATTTTAAATTGCCAGGAGTCCAGTTTCAGCTTTCCTCCCCATTTGCATGAAAATTACTGCATCTGGCTCAACCTCTCATGTGGTGAAAAGATCATCCAGAAAGGAGAAACGAGACTTCTTAAACCTGGTTTTTTTGGTGTCATTTATCCAGGCGAAGTCCACTCCAACGAACCTTGCGAGTACCGCAACAGAAGCTTAAAAACATTCTACCTATCCCCGGCTAAATTGGAAAGTACGTGCCGTGAAAATTGGGGCTTCAAAGAAGCACCTGTTGAATTGAGAACAAATTTTTACGAATCCAAGATAATTATTCGTCTTCTTTTATCTCTTGAATCTTCTTTGCTTAATGATTGTTCAGGCAGCATGGAAAGGCAGACTTTCTTTCTAACCGCAGTGTTAAGCCTTATCCGATTTTGTGGCGCAGTCACTCCAGGTACACGGAAAGCTCGTTATGATGAAGATAAGAGGCTAAAAAAAGTCATAGATTTATTTTATGATCGGATTGAAGACAATATTTTTCTTGATGAAGTCGCCTCTTATCTAGATTGCAGTCCTTATTATTTCATTCGTTTTTTTAAAAAGGCAACGGGACTTACTCCACATGCATATCTCATTCAATTGCGCCTTGAAAAGGCAAAGGCATTGCTTTCCAAAGGACGTGCAATCGCAGATGCAGCATTGCGGGCTGGCTTTAACGATCAGAGCCACCTATACAAGTATTTCCAAAAGAGATATGGTGTAAGTCCAAAGGCCTATCAAAAACAAACGTGTATGGTTTCGGATCATTGAGCAGCGCCGAGGATTCATGATCCGGATGGCGCTGCCCGTTTTCCTGCTGTAGCAACTTCTTTGCTTAAGCACAAAGAGAGTACCGCAAGAATCATCAATGCTGCTCCAAAATAGCCGGATGATTTCAAATTTTCATCAAATAAAATCCATGCAAGAACACTTGCCGTCAATGGTTCGACCATAGTAAGTATGGACGCGGTGGATGCTGTAACGGTTTTCATTCCAATAAAGAAGATTGTATACCCCAAGGCTGAGGGGATGAGTCCAATATACAATAAGAGACGGATAATTTCTGCAGAGGGGCCGCTGACAACAACAGATGAAAATGAGGCGAAAGGGAGGAGGCAGATCGCTCCGACACCAAAGGCGATGACAGTGGTTTGCAGTGGGTGATAGTCCTTACTTAACGATCGGCCTAAAATGGTTACCGCTGCATATCCGAGTGCCGAGCCAAACGCGAGCGACATACCCAAAGGGCTATTGTCGTGGATAGATACATCAAAGTCAGGAATACCGACGATGAAGATGGTACCCGCCAATGCGAAAAAGAGCGCCAAGCATATATTGAGTGTCAAGGGTTCCTTCATGAAAAAAACAGAAACAATGGCGACAATGACGGGAGCTGTACAAAGAGTGACCACGGTAGCGACCGACACTCCCACATACCCTATGGACGCGAAATACAACACTTGATAGGCGGCAAGCAATACGCCGAGTAAAGAGATAATGCCGCGATCTCGATGAATTATTTGTTTGCGGTTGTTCTTCAAAAATACTAAGGAGAACAGATAGACAAATGGAAAGGCGATAGCTAATCTAAAAAAACCGATGGTCAGTGCATCAATGCCAGATATTCGGTATATGGATTGAGTTGCGATTCCAACTGTGCCCCAAAGAATGCCGGATACCAGCACAAGAGGAATGCCGCTGCTTATCAATTGCTTTTTCATCATGTCAGCAGAACCTTTTCAAGAGCATGGCATAAAAAGTCGATTTCATTGTCATTGATTGTCAATGGTGGCGACACTCTGATTGTATGCCCGTGACTATCGTTGATAAAATGGCCATATTTTAAGAGCTCTCGGCAATATGCCATTGCATTTTAATTCCTTGATATTATGTGTGTATGTAGATTAGCTTGAAGAATTCTTTCAAAAATTTTGAAAGACTTATTGTAAAAAATTGACTTAATCAGGAGTTTCAGCGGACAATCCATCCGCTCATGACGATTCTGTTGAATATCGTTGAGATAACTCGCGCTTGGTTGTTGCTGGTCTCAAAAAAAACGCCCCGTTGTATCGCAAAGACATTTGGAAAATGGACCTACAGCACGGCCAGCAGCATCCTGCTCCGGCTCCAGTCCGGGCTGAAGGAGGAAAAGGCGCTTCGGAGAAGGGGGTCAATTTTCGATGCCGATTACTGCGTTAGGTGGGTCATTATTCCATGCCGATTCACAATCTGGCGTGGTACCTTCAGGCGCAGAACTTCAGAATTCTTAAGGATTGTGCAAAGCACGGTACTACTGTTTCAAGCATAGACACAGATCTTCTGAAAAAGTTCACCGTTCCTCTCGCTCCTTTCAACGAACAACACCGCATCGTCGAAAAGATCGAAACGCTGTTTGCCCGGCTGGACAAGGGCGAAGTGACGTTGCGCGAGGTGCAGAAGCTGCTTGCGCGGTATCGTCAATCCGTCCTGAAGGCTGCGGTTACTGGCCAGCTCACCGCCGACTGGCGCACGGAAAACGCCCACCGCCTGGAACACGACCGCGACCTGCTCGCCCGCATCCTGCAAACTCGTCGCGAAACCTGGGAAGGCCGGGGCAAATACAAGGAACCCGTTACGCCTGATACTACTGGGTTGTCTGAACTGCCGGAGGGGTGGGTGTGGGTGACCCTCGAACACTTGGGCTTCGTGAAAAGTGGGCAGACCCCGAAGGGAGTTGATGCTCTTGTTGATCCAGTCGGGACCATCCCGTGGTTCAAGGTGAGCAGCATGAATGAATATGGAAACGAAGTCGTGCAAAATAGCTCGCAATGGATGTTCACGGAAGAAGGTGCAAAAGGCGCAGGTTTCAATCTGTTACCACCTGGAACGATAGTATTTCCAAAGCGAGGCGGGGCGATCTTGACCAACAAGAAACGGCGGCTTGGTTGTCTTGCTGCTCTTGATCTCAACACGATGGGTTTTGTCCCTGTTGACCTGGAAGAGTATGTTTGGGTTTTTTTTCAAGGGCTCGATCTCCGAAAAATCTATGACGGTTCAAATGGTCCACAGATCAACTATCACGACATCGCAGATGTGCCGATTGGTCTGCCCTCGAGTACCGAAGAAGCATCCGTTATAGCCGATTTGGTGAGCGCGAGTATTGAACAAATCTCGAGGCTTGAGGACTGGTGCCGAACCGAACTCACCCGCTCCGCCGCCCTGCGTCAATCCATCCTCAAAGACGCCTTCGCGGGTCGTCTGGTGCCGCAAGACCCCAGTGATGAACCGGCATCGAAGTTGCTGGCCCGTATCCGGGCCGAGCGGGCGGCGGGGCCAGCAAAGAGAACACGTAAGCGGGCCAAACCATAAGCACGACTCACCCTGAAGGCATAGGATGCAACCGCTAAGAATTTCTTAGTAGTTCGCCAGGAGGACTGCCGCCGAGTTAAACGCTCGTTGAAATAATATTGACAGTTTTGGGGATTGTACGGTAATTTCCCGTACAAAAAGGGGAGAGGACGGCATGGAAGTCAAAACCTTACGTAGCGAGCGGCTGGAAGCACGGGTCACGCCTGAGCAGAAAAGCATGTTCATCTTGTGCGCCAGGATCAGGGGATGTTCTGTCTCTGATTTCGTGGTGAGTTGCGCCCAAGAGGTTGCCTCCAGGACCATTCGCGAGCAGGAAGTCATGGCCTTGAGCCAGCGGGACCGGCAATTTTTTGTTGAGGCCTTGCTTGGCGAGGCTGAGCCCGGTGAAAGACTGAAGAGGGCCGCAAAACGCTATCTGGCGACCGATAGCCAAGCATGAAGCATCGCATCGAGATCCTGGGCAAGGGGCACGACCGATCTGCTTTTGATTGCGGCGTCCCCGAGCTGGATGCTTACCTGCGTACGCAGGCCGGGCAGGATGCCAGGCGCTTCGCGGCCGCGCCCTACGTGTTGTGCGAACAAGGCCAGACCAGGGTCATTGGCTATTACACCCTGTCGACAATGAGCATTGACCTTGTTGAGCTACCGCAAACCCTGGCCACGCGACTTCCTCGTTATCCGGTCATTCCGGCCATCCTTATCGGCAGACTGGCCCTGGATCGCCGTTTTCACGGACAAGGTCTGGGTGAGCATCTTTTACTGGATGCGCTGCACAGATGTGCGCGGCAAGCCCATGTCGTGGCCGCGGCCGCGGTGGTGGTCGAGGCGATGCATGACAAGGCGGCCCATTTTTATCGCCATTATGACTTCACGCCCTTCCCGGACTCTCCCCGGCGGCTGTTCATTCCGATGCAAACGATCATCAAGCTGTTTCCCAAACCAAATCAGTGAACCCCAAACAATATGAGCAACGAACAACTCGTCTCCAAAGTCTGGAACTACGCGCATGTCCTGCGCGATCAGGGCATTTCCTACGGAAACAAATCAAGCCATCCTGAAAGTGATTCGAACCCTTGGCGTGGAGCTGAGAACAGTGCCTTTGCACCAAAAGCCGGTTCCGACCGGTTGCGCCAGCGAACGCGCCGGCGCTGCCCATTGGGTTCCGTCTCAGGATGAAAAAAGGATCATTATCAGATGCTTGGCGGCAGGTCATAGGTGATGTAATTTATCCCGCCAATGGTTATGTGACGCAAGTTTCGGGCATACCTGCCTAAAATCAGAAGTCCCAATTCATCGGGATCAACAAGCCCCTCAACTCCTTGTAACTCCTCCACTTCAAAGTCGATATCCTTTGCCTGGGATGAGTCGATAAATTCAACATGAATGGTGTCGCCTTCACCATGCAGGTTTACGCGCAGACCTGGGGCCTTGAATTTTTCCACGGCGCATAAATGCGTAAACAACTCTTCCGAGGTCAACTGCAGCCTGTACAACTGATCAGGCGGAATCTTTCTTGATTGCGAGTACGTATTTATCAGATCATGCAGTTTGGATACCTGACTCAGATCCCGATCAAGGGTGAATCCTGCCCTTCCGGCGGGTTTGAGGTAAAATAAAGTGCTCAGGATGATCGCCGTCAACCCTCCTACAGCCATCCCATTGCTTAAAAATGGAGATACGAATTCAGGTATCAGATGAGGGAAGAAAAAATCATTGTGGAACGTGAACCCCACCCAGAACGACACCCCGATAATGATGCCGCTTTCATAGTTTAGTCCATGGGAAGCGGCCAGTTTTATGCCTGTGACGAACAGCATGGACAAAAGGACAAAAAGGAAAACTCCGATCACGGGAGCGGGAATGGAGGTTATTATGGCCGCTACCTTGGGAGAAAAGGCCAGCAGGCCAAGAAAGCCGGCAACATAATACCCGACTCTGCGCGCGGTGACCCCGGTCAGCTCAACCGCGGAAATGGCAATGGAATACGTTGTGTTGGGGATAGTTCCAAGGGCTCCGGCAATGGCGTTGGAGACGCCGTCGGCATAGATCGCGCCCTGTACCCGCTCGTAATCGATTTTGCGGAAATCCCGCTTGGATATTTGCTGAATAGCCATGCCGTCCCCGAGGGTTTCCACGGCGCCGACTATGGTCACCAAGACAAAGGTCAGGTACAGCGAGAGCAATTCCGGACTGAAATCAAGATAAAAACCCGGCCATGATCCCTGGGGAAGGCCTATCCAACTGCTGTCCGCCACTCGAGAAAAATCCGTCAGGCCAAAAAACGAGGCCAGGATGGTGCCGGCCAGCAGGCCAAGAACCAGGCTCCACAGTCGCAGGAACTTGTTTCCAAAAATGGCCAGACACAGAATTATCATCAAGGTGCCGACCGAGACCATCAGATAATGGGCATCCGTGCCGTTTTTCCCCGCGCCGGTCATCAGATCAAAGGTAATGCCCAGAACGGAAACCACAATGAGCATGATGACAACGCCACCCACAAGCGGCGTGATGATCTTACGCAACGGCCCCAGGAGCCATCCAAAAAGTATCTGCAAGGGGGCGGAAAGAACCGTCATCGTGGCTACAAGCGCCATGCCTCCAATCTGGGCCGCAGTCAGAGCGCAGGCCACGAATGCACTTGAACTGCCGATTATCAGGAGATAACCGGAGCCGACGGACCCGAATCTTCTGATCTGGATGAACGTGCATATGCTGCTCGCCATAAGCGAGGCAAAGATAATCCATGAATATTCCATCGGATCGATTCCGGCCATCCTGGCCACGACCAGCGGCGTTACGGTAATGGGGCCGACAATGAGCAGAAGAAGCTGCAAGCCCGTAAAGGCGCTTACCCACTCCGGAGGACGCTCATCCACGGCATATAAAATATTACCGGGCCTGGAAGTCTGATTTCTTAATTTCTCAGTTGTTTTACCTTTGGTTTTTATCACCTTGTCTGGCCTTTATCGTGAGTTGTGTAGATTCGGAGCAGGTAACGGCACTCCCTGTTTCAGTCAAGGGAACTTATTCCGTTTTGAGACAGTGGCCAAGGTTTGCGCTGCCCTTGGAGTGAAATTGGTGGTGCAGCCGATACACACCTTCAGCACTTGAAGGAACTTGTCGACGGGGGAAGCAATGAACGACAATGAAGAGAAACAGATATCGGAAGCCTACGACCGTGGTGAATTGAAGCTGGAGGAACCTTCCACGGATCTCCTGCGGAAGTTGGCCGGCACATCTGATTTCGTGGTGAGGTGCGCCCGGGAGGCTGCCTCCAGGAAGATTTGCGAGCAGAAAATCATGGCCTTGAGCCAACGGGACCGGCAAATTTTTGTTGAGGCCTTGCTTGGCGAGGCCGAGCCCGGCGAAGAAATGAAGAAATCCGTGGAAGAGTATTTGGATGGCAGTTCAACGGCTTTATAATGGCAATAGTGGTAGCATAGGTTTCCAGCATGTGAGTCAAATATTTTGATGAATGTACAGGCAAGATGCCTGTGCTACCAAGAACAGCCCACCCTTAATAAGTGAAAACACCCCCCCTATGAGCAACGAACAACTGGTATCCAAAGTCTGGAACTACGCCCATGTCCTGCGCGATCAGGGCATTTCCTACGGCGATTATATCGAACAGATCACCTATCTGTTGTTTTTGAAGATGGACCTGGAACGCGAGGAGCTTTTGGGCGAGGGGTCGGCCATTCCGCCGCAATGGAACTGGGCCCAACTGGCGAACAAGGACGGCGACGCGCTGGAATTGCAGTACCGCCGCACGCTGGAGGCCCTGGGCCGCGAGGACGGGCTGATCGGCACGATCTTTCGCAAGGCCCGAAACAAGCTGTCCGATCCGGCCAAGCTGAAGCGCGTGGTCAGCCTGATCGACAAGGAAGGGCCCTGGGTGGGCTTGCAGGTGGAGGTGATTCGCGGCATTTCGATCGCGCTCTCGATCGCGATTTTGATGAGATCAAAATTGCCCCGCATCAGTTGGAATTTTTCATGGACAGGCCCAGGAGCGTGATATATATTCTTCATTCTGGATCACTCTCTGGAGCCTCTTCGGGTTCTGAGCGTGCCGACAAGGAGCCACCCCGCACACATGAAAAGAACACACCAATGACCATGCACATTGCCGCGCCGATCATCGTCGTCTTCCTGCTTCTGAGCTCGATGGGAACTCTTGAGGCTTTTGATCAAGCCGACCTGGATCAATTGCGGGATAGCAACCAGTGCCCGAAATGCGACCTGAGCGGAGCGAACCTGAGCGGAGTAAGGCTGAACAGGGCCGACCTCAGCGGAGCGAATCTACGTAACGCCGACCTGAGTTGGGCCAACCTCAACGGCGCCGGGCTGGTGGGAGCCGACCTGAGCAATGCCGACCTGAGCAATGCCAACTTGAGCTGGTCCGATTTGAGAGGAGCGAACCTGACTGAAGCAACCCTGACCCGGGCCAACCTGACAGGGTCCAAGCTCAGCGGGGTCACTTGGATCGACGGACGTGAATGCGCCGAAGGCTCCATAGGGGTATGCGGTTGACCACGTTTCGTCCGCAAGGCAGGTTCTATTTCTATTCATGCATTCGGAGGTGAATCCATGAAACGGAAGACAAACGCACTGTCCCTGTTGTTCTTGGCCCTGCTCGTAGCCTTTTACGCCCACTGCGGCCACGATCAGGTCGCGGATGCCGGTGAGCCTCGCATACACCGCACGGTGGTCATGTCCGGCTTGAGCAATCCGTGGGATTTGGCCTTTGCGCCGGATGGGGCCATGCTGTTCACGGAAAAATGCCGAGGACTGTCCGTGCGCACACCTGGGGGAACGGTTCGGCATTTGGTCGGAACACGCGGCGCGGTCCTGGAGGCGGACGACCTTTTCTGCCAGGGCCAAAGCGGCATGCTGGGCGTGGCCCTGGATCCGGCGTTCGCCGAGAACCGCCACGTTTACGTGTACATGGCCTCGGACGCCGACGGGATGAAAACCAACCGCGTTGTGCGCCTCACCGTCGACGAAGCCTACACCGTTGTCGCGGACCGCGTGGATATTATCACCGATATTTCCTACAAACAGTCCTTCAACCGCTGGGGTCGGGCAGGCGCGCACAGCGGGGGCCGGATCCGGTTCAGCCCGTTTGACGGCTATCTGTACGTCGCCACCGGCGACAACCACGACGGCCCGTTGCCCCAGGATCTTTCCCGCCTGGGCGGCAAGGTGCTGCGCGTCGACCGCGACGGCAACGCCGCGCCGGACAACAATATCCCGGCCAACAATACTCCGGTCGGAAGCGATCCGCGCATCTTCACCTATGGGCACCGCAACGTGCAGGGCCTTGCGTTTCGTCCCGGCACGGGTCGGCCTTTCGCTTGCGAACACGGTCCCGGACATGACGACGAAGTGACGCCTCTTGCTCCGGGCGGCAACGGCGGCTGGGACCCTGCTCCCATGCCGGGGGTGTCCTGCATGAGCGACTACTGCGGATACACCTCCAACAATCCCGAGGGCAGGCCCACGCCCATGACGGATCTGGCCAGGTTTCCCGACGCCCTCGAACCGTCCTGGAACAACCGCGGTGCCTCCGAGGGAATGGGACCGTGCGTTTTTCTGGAAGGGCCGCGCTGGGAGGCCTGGGAAGGGCGGCTGGCCGTGGGGTTCCTGCGCGGGGCGCGCATCGAGCTGTTGCGGTTGGACGAGGACGGCATGACCATGGAGGCGAGCGTCATCCCCGGTCTGCCGTCGCAGCGCATGCGCTCCCTGGTCCTGGGGCCGGACGGCGCGCTTTATGTCGCCGTTGACGGGGGCGAAATCTGGCGGCTGGAAGCCGCCGGGCCGTAGCAGTGCGTTGGAAAATCGAACCGCCCGCTCCCGTTGGTCGTTCAAAGCGCCAGGTACGCCAAGGAATAAGCGGCGAGCCTTGAGCGAAGCGGGCGGTTCAATTCTTCAAAAGTCAATAAATTCTGAACTATTCCGAAGTAATGTCTTGTGTTCAAATATCTGAAGGATAGAACATGCCAAAGATGAACTCCGCTCAACTTACGGATGTTTCCGGTTCGCTGAGTACTCAGCCTGAAGAGAAGGACGCCGATGGCCTGGAAGGCCGGGACGAGTCGGGGGCGGCGAGTGGTGTCCGCGGGGAGAGCAAATCCGAGGATGTGCTGGAGGGAATCGTGGCTATTCTGGACAGCTTGGAGCACTGGCAGCAGAGCCGAAAGGTCAAAGATTTTTGATTTTTTTTATTTTCTGTCGGATGCTGCCGGATTGCTTTACCCGCTCGTGACCATCAACCATATGGACTTTTTTCGCTTGGCTTCGTAGAGATGTGGCGACGTTTTTTGTGGATGACCGTAATCGTTCCGGCCTGAGGCCGGTTTAAACTTCACAAATGGAGAGCACCGATGAAAAGAACGACAATCTGTTTGACCGCCTTCCTGCTCGTGTTGCTTCTGGGAGGCTGGGGCTGGGCGGACAACTTCCTGAAGTATCATCATGTCAGCGAACCATATGAGATCATGGGGCAAAAGCAGGCGGGCAGCGAGGAAATCGTTGAGACGTGGCTGAGTGGCAACAAGGCCCGAATGAACACTTCCAACAAGACGTCGGTAATTTTTGATGGCGACAAGCAGGTGATGTACATGTTGGACCACGGTGATCGGACATACACCGAAGTGCCGATGAACCTGTCCGAGGCCATGGCCGGCATGCTGGGCGAACAGGAAGGTGGGCAGGAAATGGCCCAAATGATGGCCCAGATGATGGGGGCGATGATGCAGGTCAAGGCTTCGGTCGTGGAAACCGGAGTCGAGAAGAACGTCAACGACTGGACCTGCCGTATTTATGAGCTGACCATGAACATGCCCATGGGGCAAACAGCCTCGGAAATATGCGCCACGGACCAGATCGACGTGGACGTGAGCATGTACAACAAGATTGGTCATGCCATGATGGCCGGGCAGCAAGGTTTCGATGAGCTGCTCCGGGAAATGGAGAAGATCCGGGGAGTCGCCGTGCTGACCGTGAGCAGGGCCAATGTCATGGGCGCGACGGTGGTGACTCGGGAAGAGCTTTTGGAGCACAAGAAAATGGCCGCCCCCGCCGGGAGTTTCGATATACCCGAGGGTTATACGCGACAACAATTCATGGGCATGTAGCCGGACGGAAGAATGAATCCCGCTCATATGCCGGGTTTCGGTGCATGGGCGGGCATACGACGACTTTAGAACTGTCATAAGAATCGCTGAGTAACAACAACAGGAGTGACGGCATGGAATTTACGAGTACCAAGGTGGAGCAGGGCGTGACGATCAAGGCGACGGGCCGCATGGACGCGGTAACGGCTCCGTCTTTTGAGCAGGAATGCCTGCGCTGGATGGAGCAGGGCGATTCCAAGCTGATCGTGGACTTCACCGGCCTGGAATACATCAGCAGCGCAGGATTGCGGGTCATTCTGGGCGTGGGCAAGAAGTTAAAAAGTCAGGGAGGGTCTTTGGCTTTCGGCGGGATGAGTTCCATGGTCAAGGAGGTTTTCGACATCTCCGGCTTCGCGTCCATTTTCCCGGTGTACGATTCCACGGAGGCGGCCCTTGCGGCCAAGTAACCATGCGAACCTGGCCGGCCTTTCCATGCCGGCGGACATATCCTCTCTGGAGCCCTTACGGAGCTTCGTCCTGGAGCGGTTCGAATCCACAGGCTTGTCTCCGGCCTTGGCGCTCAAGATCGATTTGGTCTTGGAAGAGGTGCTCCTGAACATTTTTCATTACGCCTACGGTCCGGATCAGGCTGGAATGGTCTCCGTGGAGTGCGGACCGCGGGCTGATGAGGGGCGGTTTCTGGTTCGGTTCTTAGACCAGGGGCCGCCCTTTGACCCGCTTTCCCAGCCTCCTCCGGACGTGACTCTGAGCATGGACGAACGAGTTCAGGGCGGGCTGGGCATTCTGTTGACCAAAAAAATGAGCGCTTCCCAGCAATATCGCCGGGAGGGCGACAGCAACGTCCTGGAGATCGTCTTCGCCGAGTAGCGGCGCCTTGTTGCCGTGCTCGGCCAAGACGAATATCGTCCTTTCAATTCATTCTCCGACCATCGCGGGCCATGAGCACCGCCCCTTCTTCCTCTTCCTCCTTTACTCCACTGATCCTGCATGTGGACATGGATGCGTTTTTTGCCTCCGTGGAGCAACTGGACCATCCCGAGCTGCGCGGCAGGGCCGTGATCGTCGGCGGGTCCGAACGCGGGGTGGTCTCCGCTTGCAGTTACGAAGCCCGGAAGTTCGGCGTGCATTCGGCCATGCCCATTGTCCAAGCCAGAAGCTTGTGTCCGAACGGAGTGTTCGTGCCCGTGCGCATGGCTCGCTATGCCCAAGTCTCTCGGTTGGTCATGGCCGTCCTGGAACGCTTTTCACCGCTGGTGGAGCAGGCCTCGGTGGACGAGGCCTATCTTGACGTCGGCGGGTTGGAACGCGTCTTCGGACCGCCGGAGCGGTTGGGGGCGGCGTTGAAGCAAGCCGTGGCCGCGGAAACCGGTTTGACCTGTTCCGTGGGCATGGCTCCAGTCAAGTTTTTGGCCAAGATCGCCTCGGACCAGAATAAGCCGGACGGTCTGTTCATTCTCGCTCCGGACGACGTAGCGGCTTTTCTCAACGTCCTGCCCGTCTCCAAGATTCCAGGCGTCGGGCGGCAAACTCTGAAGAAGCTCACGCTGCTCGGAGTGCGTCGGGTCGGCGATGTCACGGGGTATCCGGAACGATTCTGGCGTGAGCGGTTCGGAAAGTGGGGAGAGGTCCTCTATGCCAGGGCCAGGGGGATTGATCCCAGGCCGGTGATCCCGGACTGCGAGGCCAAAAGCGAAGGGGCGGAAAACACCTTTGCCGAGGACTGCGAAGACCGGGAAGAATTCAAGCGCTGGCTTCTGGATCAGGCCGAGCGGGTAGGACGGCGGTTGCGCCGGGACGGGCATGCCGGACGTACCGTGACGCTGAAGATCAAGTTCAGCGACTTCATGGCGATCTCGCGGGGAAAAACCCTGCGGGAGCCCACCGCGTCCACGCGGATGATCTTCCAAACCGCCGCCGAACTGCTGGACGCGGAGCCGCTTCCCCGAAAAGTCCGGCTGATCGGGCTGAGCGTGTCCAATTTTTCCAACGCAAGGCGACAGCTTTCTCTTTTTCCCGAAAACGAGACCGACCAGGACAAAACCCTTGACGCGACCCTGGACGCGATCCGGGAGAAGTTCGGTCCGGGGTCTTTGGTCCGGGGACGCATCTTTGGTTTTCGGAAGTCGTAGTAGCGACCGTCCCCGGAGAGAAACGGTCGCTTTTGGATCGAGTTGGCGGCAACCATATCATGCCTTCACCGTGAATCTCAGCTCGCGGCGCATTCACCTCCCAGTCCGGCGAAAACCCGACGCTGGGCGTATTCGGACTGTTTGCCCTGGTTCCAGCGTTGGACCGGGCGATAGTAGCCCACGACCCGGGTGTAGACTTCCGCCGGATTGCCGCATTCCGGGCACTCCGGATGCTCGCCCCGCAGGTATCCGTGGTCCTTGCACACGGAAAACGTCGGGGTGATGGAGATGTAGGGCAGCTTGGTCCGGCTCATGGCCTTGACCAGAAAGGCCCGCAAGGATTGGGGGTCGGCCACTGCCTCGCCCAGGAAGGTATGGAAGACCGTTCCGCCGGTGTATAGGGTCTGCAACTGGTCCTGATGCTCCAGGGCCGCGAAGACGTCCAGCCCCAGGTCCACGGGCAGGGCCGTGGAATTGGTGTAGTACGGCACGCCGTTGCCCGAGGCCTTGATCCCGGCGTAGAGCGTCTTGTCCAGCTTGGCCAGTCGATAGCTCACGCCTTCGGCCGGGGTGGCCTCCAGGTTGTAGAGGTTGCCGGTTTCCTCCTGGAAGCGTCGGGTCAGGTCCTGGAGGTGGAGCAGGGTGGTTCGCATCAGCCGGATCCCGGCCGGGGTTTCGATGCCTTTGCCCAGCAGATTCTGGCAGGCCTCGTGACCGCCCACCACGCCGATGGTGGAGAAATGGCCCCGGTAGGCGTTCTTCAGGTAGCGCCGGGTGAAGGGAAACATGCCCCGTTCCAGGTTGTCGTTGATCAGCTTGCGCTTGAATTCCAGGCTGTCCCGGGCCAGTTCGGCGTATTCCGTGACCAAATCCAGATAGTCGGTCTCGTCGTGGGCCAGAAAGGCCAGCTTGGGCAGGTTCAGGGTGGCCACTCCTATGGAGCCGGTCAGGTCCCCGGCGCCGAACAACCCCCCGACCTTCTTGCGCAGCTCGCGCAGGTCCATCTGCAGTCGGCAGCACATGGAGCGGACATCCTCGGGCTTGAAGTCCGAATTGATGAAGTTCTGAAAGTACGGAACTCCATATTTGGCCGTAAGCTGGAGCAGCAGCTCGCCCACCTCGGTCTCCCAGGGAAAGTCTTCGGTCACGTTGTAGGTCGGAATGGGAAAGGAAAAAATACGGCCGTGGTAGTCGCCTTGAAGCATGACTTCCAGAAAGGCCCGGTTGATCATCTCCATCTCCGGGCCGAAGTCCGCGTAGGTCTGGCTGTCGTGGAGCCTGCCGCCGATGATCACTGCTTCGGTTTCCAGGTGTTTGGGTGGAACCAGGTCGAAGCTCAAATTGGTGAACGGGCTCTGCCCGCCCCAGCGGGATGTGGTGTTCAGGTTGAAGACGAACTTCTGAATGGCTTGGCGGACCTGGCGGTAGTCCAGTTCGTCGTGACGGATGAAGGGCGCGAGATAGGTGTCCACGTTGTTGAAGGCCTGGGCCCCGGCCCATTCGTTTTGCAGGGTACCCAGGAAGTTGACCATCTGCCCCAGCGCGGAGTCGAAGTGTTTGGGAGGACCGGAGGAGGAGCGGCCTTCCAGGTTGAAACCTTCCAGGAGCAGATCCCGCAGACTCCATCCAGCGCAGTATCCGGCCAGGCCGAAGGACAGGTCGTGGATGTGCAGGTAGCCGTGCTCATGGGCCTGCCGCACTTCCAAGGGATATTTTTCCAGGGCGTATCGGGCCTGGACCGTGCCGGAGAGGTGCAGCATCAAGCCCTGGAAGGAATGGGACATATTGGCGTTTTCAGCCACACGCCAGTCGGACTTGTTCACGTAGGCGTCAATGGTTTCCATGATGTCCAGGAACGCGGCCTTTTGCTCGCGGATCTGGCGGCGTTTCTCCCGGTACAGGATGTAGCGCTTGGCCACGTCGAACAGGCGGGACTGCATCAGAACTGCCTCGACCTGATCCTGCACCTGCTCCTGGTCCGGAACTGTCAGGCCGGCTTCGGTCAGGCGTTCCTCTACCTTGCGAGCCAAGCGGTCGGCCAAGAGCGCGTCTTGAATTCCGCAGGACTTCAATGCCTTGAGAACGGCTGCGGCGATTCGGTCCACGGCCCAGGTTTCGGTTCGTCCGTCACGTTTGCAGATGTGGGTCAGCATGATTTCTCCTTACGATGATGGCCCTGGAAAGGGCGCGGTGGCTGGCGAAAAGGTTGGGTTTGCAAGGGAAACCCGGAGGGAGGGAGAGACCGGGTTTCAAGGAGGTCTTCGGGCGTCAACAGAGGGACCAGGGTGGTTCGGAACAGAAAACGTTCTGGATGGCGCTCAGCCAACTTAAAAATTCGGCCCAGGGTGGCCTTGGCTTCGCGGGCAGTGATTTTGTTGCCGGTCAACGTGGGATACTTGGACCATGGCCCTTTGACGTCCACGGCCACCAGGTCCGCGGCTTGGATGTCCAAAATCCGCTCCACGACGTCGGGATGCATGCCGTTGGTATCCAGCTTGACGGGTAAGTCGAGCCGACCCCGCAACTCGGCGAGCCATTCCGGAAGATCCGCGGACAAAGCCGGCTCTCCGCCGGTGACCACGAGGCCGTCCAGCCAGGGGGCTCGCTGGTCGAGAAAGCCGAGCGCGTGGTCGCGAGAGAGGCAGGGATCGTCTTCGGAATTCCAGGCCAGATGGAAGTTGTGGCACGTGGGGCAGCGCAGGTCGCAGCCGCCAAGAAACAGCACGGCGCAGACGCGACCCGGCCAGTCGCACAAACTCATCGGCTCCAGGCCGCGCAGCCTGGACCAGGGGGTAGGGTGGTTCCGCATAGTCCGCGATGAGGCTGAAAAGCCCCGGGGAACGGCCACAAGGACATCCGCGTATCCCGCGACAAATGCGCTTCAGGCAGGTCTTCTGACTCGTCCCCCCGGTTTTGGCGGGCCTTCCCGGAACACGGTTCCAGTGGCCATGCGGAGCCAGTCGGGTTGAATGGGACTTACAGCGGCGGGACCGTCCCGGAATCGAACCGGGTTCCCTCTTGGCGCCATGTGGCGACCTGAAGCAAGGAGACGTGGCATGGTCGTTCGCTGGGAACGCGTTCAACCATGCGTGCGATGTACTTAAAAAGAATCCGTGACGATGTCCAGTTCGGATGCTCATTGCCGCGGTCTGGACCACTGATTTGCGGAATTGTCCCGGATGGGCGGGTTTGGAGAGGAGAGGGCGCGAGGAGGTGGAGGGTTGCCGCGCGGTCTCCCGCTTATCCGTGAAATCGGCCAAATTCCAGCAATCAGTCGTAGGCAGCCGATGGCTCAGATTCTGGTCAAGGCTCCCTCATGGGCGAAGAACACCGCGCTGCGCTCCCCGGAGTGCCTTTTTTCCGGGGCTTCCTGAACCATGTAGTGCTCATGCGGAGCAAGGGTCATATTGTAACCGAAGGTGATCTGGAGGGAGGCCGTGCGGTTGAGTCGGTCCGGACGCAGGGTGAAGGTAAAGGACACGCCTTGCTCGGGGTCCAGTGGGAGGCTGGAGTAAACTCGTAAATCCTGGGCCAACACCCGCCCTTGATCATCGCTCAGGTAGGCGGCCAGCCACAAGTCCTCGATCCACCCCAGATCGGCGGGGAGGCTCTCTGTCTTGGGCATCGCCCGCCCCTTGACTCTGTACTGCCCGCCAAAGGATTCCGCTACGTAGGAAAATCGCCAGAAACGCATCTCCAATTGTTGTTCCGCGTTCAATATCCAAGGCTGGCGCTGCAAGTGGCCGACACTGGAATAGGAACAGCCGACGGCCAGGAGCGCGAACAGGACAAGAGCCAGGGAAAAGCGTTTTCGGCGCATGATCGGATCTCCTTTGGTCTTCGAGACGGCGTATACCTAAACTGAGTTTTGAAAAAGTCCTAATTCGACAGTCCGTTCAAAAACCCAAGTAGGAGCAAAAAAAAGCTCAAGGTCGAAGCGTATGGAATGATACGTGAGATTTTGAGCTTTTTGCAACGACGCATCAATTGGGGGATTTCCAACGGACTGCTAATCGTTCAACGTGGCGTAGGCCTCTGGCCCGTCCTTCATCCGTCCATGCACGGCCAGCCAGATGCAGGGCGGATCTTCGCTGGTACGGTCCACACGGTGTCGCAAGCCGGCAGGGAGAAAAAGGCAGTCTCCGGCTTTGAGGGCTTTGGTCCTCCCGTCAGTGAAGCGGATTTCCGCCTCGCCCTGCACGAGGACGACCCATTCGTCCAGTTCCTGGTCATACCAGGAATCCGGAGGCGAAACATGGCCCAGCGAGATGATTCGCTCGATGCGCAGACCGTCCCCACGCGCCAGCAGATCGACCCGCTCCTCGGGCATGGCGCCCTTTGGGATGGAAAACAGGTTGAACATGATGAATCGGTTTGTCAGCGCTCGGCCAAGGACTGGCGGGAGAGCAGGGAGCCGAGGGAGACGACGTTGATTCGCTGATCTCGTTCCCGCTCCCAAAGCTTCAAGGCTTCCAGGGTTTCCGGGTACGGGTGTCCAATGGCGATTACCTGGCCCTGGCTGTGGGCCAGTTGCTCGGCCTTGCGCAGTTGAAACAGAATCGCCTGGACATTGGGAATGTTGTCCAGAAAAATGTGTCGGCGCAGGTGCTCCAGGCCGATTATGCGGGCCTGTTCGTCCGCGACGGAGTCACCGGTGGTCAGGCTGTCCAGAAAAAAGAGGTCGCGCCGCTTCAACTCCTGGAGCACCGTGGACATGCCCGACTCGTCGGCGGTGAACCGGGAGCCCATGTGGTTGTTGATCCCGATGGCTTGGGGAACCTGAGCCAGATTGTTCCGCAGGATTTTCAGGATTTCCTCGTCCTCCATGCCCACGAACAGGGCTCCGGGGCCAGGGTCGGCCCGGTGGGGGTAGTCCAGGGGTTCCATGGGCTGGTGCAGGAGCACGTCGCGGCCAGCCGCAGCACCGATCCGGGCCACTTCCCGACTTTTGGAAATATTTGGCAGAACGGCGAAGGTCACCGGGAAGGAGAGGGCTGCCAGTTCCTGTGCTTGATGCACGTTTTCGCCCAGGTCGTCGATCACCACCACCAATCGCGGACCGGTTCCAGGCTGGACCGGGGAGG
The DNA here is from genome assembly GCF_003046795.1 of Desulfonatronum sp. SC1. Taxonomy (NCBI): domain Bacteria; kingdom Pseudomonadati; phylum Thermodesulfobacteriota; class Desulfovibrionia; order Desulfovibrionales; family Desulfonatronaceae; genus Desulfonatronum; species Desulfonatronum sp. SC1. The sequence goes on from NZ_PZKN01000008.1 coordinate 91,511, forward strand.
GTGGCGGAAACGGTTTGCGTGCGTGTTCTTCCAGAAACAGGGTATGCGTGGGCAAATTGAGCAGGGATATCCGCCACTCTTGTTTGCCGGGCCCACCGTTAATCTTACGCAGCTCCGCGTTATGCACCCAGAGTTTCAGATTGCGGCGCAGGGCCTGCTCGAAGCTCCGGGCATCCTGGTCCAAGCCGATGGCCAGGGACTGGGTGTGGTATTTCTGCCCGTTCCTGGTTTTCATCTGAATATCCAGATGGCGCACCGAACGAGGGTCCAGGTTCAACTCCATGATGGACTGGACCAGGGCCAAGTCGACTTCCTTGACCTGCTGTTCCAGTAATTCCGCGTCGAATATTTCGTAAACCAGGCCTTTGCGGCTTGAGGGAGCCGGGGGCGCGGCATCAGGCGCGATCCGGGCGCGGACATGATTCGTGGGGGCGGGAGCCGTCAAGCCGGCGACCCTGTCCGGTTGCGCGGGCCGGGTCGCGGACCGGGAAACGGGCGGCGCGGCGGAGGTTGAGGCTGGAGCGGAGACAGGCTTATCGAGAGTCGCGATGTCCGTGGACAAGGGATCTGCCGGAGCGAGGCTCAAGGCCCAGACAAGGGTGATGGCGGTCAACCCGGTGGCCACAGCTATGAGCATCACCCAAAGTTTGGAAAAAACTTTGGGTGATGGTCGTTTACGACTGGTTTTGGCGGCGGTTTTCCTGGGTTTGGCCCCACTCTTTCCGCCGCTTTTGGTAGTGGTTGCGGAAGAACGGGAGGGCTTGCCGCTCTTTTTCGCTGTTTTTCCGGTCATCGCCGACCCGTGTCGGTTGGGGTGGTTAACGGAGCGCCTTGAGTCTGGGCATGGCCTTGACCATTTCCAAAGCCAGACGCAACTGGTTGTCCCGTTCGAGCATTTCCAGGACCTGAGGCCTGGGGTGATCGAGCTGGTCCGGAGGAATCGGGCCGGTTTCCAGGTGCCGGATCAGATCGCCTTCGCGGACCAACGGCATGCGTCCTTCGCGCTGGTCGTCGTTTAAGGCGACGAAGGGAATCGAAATGTCCGGGTCGATGCCTTTGGCCTGGATGGAGCGGCCGCTGGGTGTATAGTAGATCGCCGTGGTCAGCTTGATCCCGGAACCGTCGGCCAGGGGGATGATCGTCTGCACGGATCCCTTGCCGAAGGTCTGCTCTCCGAGAATCAACGCCCGGTCATGGTCCTGTAGGGCCCCGGCGACGATTTCCGAGGCGGAAGCGGAGCCGGCGTTGATCAGCACCACCATGGGCGTTTCCTTGTCCAGCACGTTGCTGGATGCGTCGAAGTTCATTTCCGCCTGAGGTGATCGGCCTTTGGTATAGACGATTTTTCCCTCGTGCAAAAAGGCATCGGACACTGCCACGGCTTGGTTCAGCAGGCCTCCGGGATTGTTGCGCAGGTCGAGGATCAGGCCGACACGCTGTTCGGAATCGAATCGACCCAGGGCTTCCCGTAGGTCGTCCATGGTGGTTTCCTTGAAGCTGGTCAGTCGAACCAGGATGACTCCAGGCTCCAATTCGAACAACTTGACCGTGTGCACCGGGATGACGTCACGGGTGATGGTCACGGTGCGGGGAACGGTCTCGCCCCGAGAGACTATGGTCAGGTCAACGGTGGTGCCGCGTGGACCGCGGATCAGCTTAACGGCGTCCATGATCGTGATGTCCTGGGTGGACTGGCCGTCGATCGCCAAGATGTGATCACCGGATTTGAGTCCTTCACGGAAGGCCGGGGTGTCTTCGATGGGGGACACGACCGTCAGCCTGCCTTCCACGAGGCTGATTTCAATACCGATTCCCGTGAACTCCCCGGAAGTGTCGATCTGCATTTCCTGGAAGGCGTCCTGGGTCATGAAGCTGGAATGGGGGTCCAGTTCCTGAAGCATGCCTTGGATGGCACCTTGGATCATCTCGTTGCGATCCACGTCCTGAACGTAATAGCGCTCCACCAAATCCAAGACTTGGCTGAAGCGCTTGAGCGGCGAGTAGCGTTCCTCGTCCGTGGCCATGCTCTGGCCGAAGGTGACGGCCAGCAAGAAAAGCAGTGTGACGGTGCCGACCCAGTGGACAACCCGCATGATGACCTCCGAATGCATTTTAAAGCATGTGCTGGTATGGTGAACGGCGTCAGCGAACGCCGCGCAGGGAAATAATCTCCAGATACGGTTGGGCAACAGTTGGTAATCGAGGGCTCGACGCGATTCCCGCCTGAAATCCATTTCTTGATGAGTATGCCGATCCGTGCTGGTTGACGCCGTTATTCGTTTGCGACAAGCCAGCTAACAGGATTAACGGGATTTTGATGAAAACGCAATTCAAAGTAGAGCCCCGGACCATCCACTTTGGGGTAAATCCCCGCCACTCCGATCTGCTCGTCCTTTTCCACTTCCTGGCCCACCGTGACCAGCGCGTTGTGCAGGAAAGCGTACAGGCTGTAATAATCTTCCCCATGGTAGAGGATGACCACATGGCCGTATCCCCGGAGCGTGTCGCTGTGAACCACCTTTCCCCAGGAAATCGCGCGTACCGGGTCGTTTTCAGACATTGCGAAGCTTATGCCGCGGTGTGGCGGATTGGCTTGGGGCTGAAACCGCTCCACGACCCGGGCCTGCGTCGGCCAGGATAAATAACCGCGCAAATCCGTAAAGCTTTTGGAGGTCAGGGATTGGAGCTGGTAGTTCAGTTCGGCGATGCTTCGCAGGATTTCCTCGATTTGTTCCTCGGTCGAGATTTGTTGCGCACGCACCTCCTGGACGCGGTGCAGGAATTCCAGTTTCTGCTTCAGAAGTTGATCCTTGCCGGCATCGATCCGGAGCATCTGCGCGGCGATTTCCTCTCTTGCCTGTTCCAGACGGGCCTGTCCCAGAGCTAATTCCCGCCCTTGTCGACGAAGCTGGTCGATTCGATCCTGAACCAGACCGTAGATTCGGGACAGCCAGTGGTATTGTCGGTCAGCCTCGTCCCAGGAGGTCAAGGTCTGGAGATTATGTTCTACGCCCTGCAAATGCACCGGCCAAAGCAGGGCCAGCAGGCGTCCCAATTCCTCGCTGGTTTGGGTCCGGGCCAGGTCCAGTTCCTGATAATCTTGCAACCGAAGGCGCTCTTCCTGACGTAGGCGGTTCAACTGCGCTTCCAGTTCAGAGATTTCATCCGTGAGAGTCCGTAACCTGGCTTCCACTTTCTGCAGGTCGGCGAATAAAGACCGTTCCTGGGCTGAGAGGCTCTCCATGATTTTTTCGTGCGCCCGAACGTTGCGCTCACGCTCTTCCAGGGTGCGTTGAATGGTTCCCGCGGTCGTGGGAGAGGCCAGGCTCGGTCCGCACATCGGAAGAAGCAGGGTCATGGCCGCCCCAAGCAGGATCATTGTCCAAGGGAAGCTGAGAGGAAGGCGGAATATGGGAGAAGGTGATACTTCTTGCATGGGCTACATGGGGGCACGGAAGATGGAGCGTCAGGGGGTACGCGCGGGAGGCGAGTGGCGAGGTAGAAACGGTTGCAGAGGGCACCCGGCGCAGCGCGGTTCCCGTTTCCGGCACCATTCCTTGCCGACCCGCACCAGTAAGGCGTGGTATTCGTTGTATTGTTCGACTCGTTCTGGCAGATGGGACACGAACAGGTCTTGCAGTTCGTCGTAAGCAACGTCCTCGGGAACCAAGCCATGGCGGTTGCAGATTCTGGCTGTATAGGCATCCACAACGAACACCGGGCGGTCCAGGGCATAGAGGAGGATGCTGTCCGCGGTTTCCGGGCCGATACCCTTGATCTCCAATAGACGCTCGCGCAGTTCAGCGGTGCCCAGATGGGCGAGATCCATCATCCCCGTGGCATGCTCCTGGTGCAGAAATGCCAAAAAATTTTGAATTTTTTTTGCTTTTTGCCGAAAGAATCCCGAAGGTCTAATACACGCCTCCACGATTTCTGGTCGGGCCTGGCGGAGTCGCTCCGGGTCCAGCAGGTCGTGACGGCGCAGGTTTGCAATGGCTTTTTCCACATTGGACCAGTTGGTGTTCTGGGTTAAAATCGCGCCCACGATCACTTCAAACGGACTATTGGCAGGCCACCACCCACTTGGCCCGAGTTGGACCAGCATGGCGTCGAACATATCAGAAAGCAGTCGGGTGGTTGCAGTGGGCATGAGGGTGTGTGGTTGATTGCGATTTTGAGCCGGTTGTTCATAAGAATTACTCGAGATTCTTGCAACTCCGAATCGTGAAGGTTACTCTTCCGGAACCAGAATGCCAAGAGATATCCGCCGAGTACTCGTTGGCGAGAACCCGTTTCGACGTATCGCACGCCCTGATGGACGTGCTTTTGGGAATCATAACCACAACAAGGAGCCGATCATGAAGGAACGCTTTGGATTGATCACGTTGAAAGGCCAGCCTATTACGCTGACGGGCAACACGGTTCAGGAAGGCGACGCCGCACCGGATTTTCAGGTCGTGGACAACGATTTCAAGCCGTTCAGTTTTTCATCCCTCAAGGACAAGGTGGCGATAATCACCTCGGTTCCGTCCCTGGACACCCCGGTCTGCGACCTTGAAGCCCGTCGATTCAACCAGGAAGCGGTCAAATTGGGAGACGACGTCCAGATCCTGGTCATCAGCATGGACCTGCCCTTTGCCCAGAAACGCTGGTGCGCCGCCGCGGGGGTGAACAACGTCCTGACCCTGTCCGACCATAAGGACGCCTCCTTCGGCACTCAATACGGCATGTTGATCAAGGAACTGCGCCTCCTGGCCCGGGCCGTGTTCGTCGTGGACCGTCAGAAAAGCATTCGGTACATGGAATTGGTCAAGGAGGTGGGACAGGAGCCGAATTACGAACTGGCTTTGGATGCGGCCAAAAAACTGTTGTAGTCCGCGCCTCTCGCCGGTCGAACAAACCGCGTTTCAAAAGTGCCGCGCGGCTTCCTTTGTCTTTGAAGGCGGCCGCGCGGCATTGTTTTTCGAGGGCCGGAAATGATCGGGAGAGAAGGAAAAACAAAGACGGCGTTCTTTCCCGCGACGTCAGCCCCTGGGCCTGCGAACATATTCCAGGAGTTTGCGTGGATATTTGCAGAGCAGGCGCGGCATGGAGGTGTGGATGTCGTTTTCCTTGCAGGCGCGGACGATTTCGCGGTTCAGCAACCAGTTGCTCTTGAGGTTCCGGGAGCTGATCCCGCCGGACCGCATGTGGACGAGAACCTTGGGGATGCGGGCGTAGGCAAGGCCATGGCGGGCCAGGAAGCGGGTCAGGAGTTCGTAGTCCGCGGCGATGTGGTAGTCCGTGCTGTAAAGGCCGAAGCGCCGGTAGTGTTCCCGCAGGGTGAAAAAGGTGGGGTGGGGCGGCATCCAGCCCTGGCAAAAGCGTCCGGGATGAAAGTCGGAGGAGTCGTAATAGCGGATGACTTTACTCGGATCAGTTCGATCCACCACCAGGAGATCGGCGAAGACCGCGTCGGCCCTGGTTCGCGTGAAGGACTGGACCACGTCGTCGATGACGTCCGGGCGAGGATAGAAGTCGTCGGCGTTGAGTGTGCCGACGATGGTTCCGGTGGCCATACTGATGCCCTTATTCATGGCGTCGTAAATGCCCTGGTCCGGTTCGGAAATCCATTTGGCGATCCCGTCAGCGTGGGCCTGGATTATGGCAACGGTCCCGTCCCGGGAGCCTCCGTCCACGATGATGTGCTCGATGTGGGGATAGGTCTGGTCGCGGACGCTTTGGATGGCCTCGGCCAGGTGCGCTTCACCGTTGAGCACCGCGGTGACTATACTGACTCGAAAGCATTCAGGAAGGTGTTTCAGGGTGCGTTCCTGCTCCAGTTGCGAAACACCGTCCTCGGGAGACATGGCGGAAGGAGCGGTCATGGGTCAGGGGTGCTCCGGTTTGATCCTGGCGCGGGGAGGCGGGAGCGATTGATCGTCGAGCGAGAAGTCTCCTTCGGCGATTTCCGACGACGCACCCGGTGGGTTGTCGAGGGAACGCATTAAAGCACCGTGCGCAGGGACGGCCGAAGAGTAAGCCGGAGAGCCGACGTATCTGTTCCGGCCGCGCCAGGCGGCCCGGGCGTAGATATTCAAGGTCTGGCGGGCAGCCTCGGTCCAGGAAAAGCGTTCCAGGTTCAGTCGTCCCAGAGCAATGAGGTTGGCGCGCAGATCCTCGTCCGTAAGCGCGTGGGCCAGTGTCGCGGCCATATCCAGGGCGTTTTCCGGATCGAAGAACACCGCGCCCTCTCCAGCCACCTCGGGCAAGGCGCCGCGATTCGCGCACGCAACCGGCACCTCAGCGGCCTGGGCTTCCAGCACGGGCAGGCCGAACCCCTCGTACAGGGACGGAAAGGCGAACAGCGCGGCCTCGGACAGCAGGCGGTCCACCTCGGGCCGGGGCAGGTAGCCGGTCAGCCGGACCCGGTGGGCAATGTCCCAGCGACCGATGGCTCGGTCCACGGCCCCGTCTCCGGGCAGGTGCCCGGCCAGGACCAGATGGTGCGGCACGGAGGTCGCGATCCGGGCAAAGGCTTCGATCAGCCGGGGGATGTTCTTGTGCGGGGACTGGCTGGCAAAGGCCAGGATGTACGGCGTGTCCGACTTGAGGGAAGGCTGAAAGGTGGACGCCCAGGAAACGGGTTGCGATGATTCTTCCTGGCGGGCCGATTCCGATGAGCGTCCCCATTCCGGGGGCAACGGGGCTTCGTGGACCACGTGGATGCGTTCCAGGGGCAGGCCGAGATGACGGTGGATCTCCTGACGGGAAAACTCGGAAACCGTGATCACCTGGCGGGCCGCCCGGGCGCTGAGACGGACCAGAAAGGCCAGCGTCAGGCGCTTGAACAGCGGCATGCTCCGGCCATGGCCCTTGGTGTTCATGTCGTGAATGGTGACCACGCCGGGACAGCGCCCCAGCACCGGGGCCACGTAGCCCAGGGAATGCAGCACGTCCACGCCGTGGCGGCGGGCCAGAGCGGGCAGCCGGAATTGTTCGTACAGCAGCCGCCGGACCCGGCTCGAAGCCCGCACCGGACAGACCACCCGCTGAAAGGCCGGAATATCGGGCAAAGGCCAGTCCGCGCTCTCCCGGTTCAGGAAAACCACGTACTCCAACCCGTCGTCCACCTCGGCCAATCCCCGCACCAACCCCGCGGCGTACGTCTCCGTACCGCCCACGATGCCGGGCAGGAGGTAAAGAAGGTTCAGGCCGACGCGGAGAGGATGGCGATCAGTTGTTGGCACGGTCAAGATGGATTGGCTCAGTATGGATTTTGGACAGGTGGCCCGTTACATGATGTCCAGCATGGTCCGGCGAATAATCGCGGCGGTGCGGTCCCAGCTAAACGTTTCCCGGACGGCTTGCTTGTGCTTCTCGGATATTCTGGTTTTCGAAGCAAGTATTTCCTGGATCCCTCGAACCCAGGCTCCTGGCTCGAAGTCGTCCAGGACCGTGGCCCCAAAGGCTCCGAACTGGGTCAGGGAACTGTTGGCCTGGACCAGGGCAGGCGTGCCTTGGGACAGGGCTTCGATCACCGGCAGGCCGAAGCCTTCCAGCAGGGAGGGGAAGACCAGGGCCGAGGCCTGGCGGTACAGCGCGGGCAGGTCTTCCGGGGCCACCCGTCCCAGGATCTGGATGTCCTCGGCGTAGGGGTGTTCGGCGATGGCCTGGCGGAGAGGGGCGTCGTGCCAGGACTCGCCGCCCGTGAGGACGAGTTTGCAAGGGGGCCGGGCGTCGCCTTGCGGCGTTGGGGGGGCATCCTGCCGACGAAGCTGGGCATGGACCTGGAGCAGGAAGGGGATGTTCTTCTTGGGCTCCAGGCTGCCCACGTGGAGCAGATAGCGCGGGGGCAGAGGGACGGTGTTGATCGTTGCCAGGGGAGCGGGCGGATCCAGGAAAGCCTCGGAAAGCCCGCAGGGGGCCAGGGTGATCCGGTGACGGGGAATGGCGAACGCTCGGGCCACGTCCTGGGCCGTGTATTCCGAGATGGCGAAGATATGGGCCGCGTGGGCCAGAACCGCGGGCAGGGTGCGGGTGCCCAGGCGGCCGCGCCAGGAGAGCAGGGCGCGGTCGTGCCATGCGCCCAGATCCAGGATGACCACGCCGAATTTTCGACGCCAGAATTTGCGGGGCACAAAGGTGTTGGTGAAGAGGAAACAGTCGTCCGGACGGGCTTCCAGACCGGCCAGCACGGGCCGCCAGAGCAGATCCCGGAGCAGGCCGTTCAGCTTGCGCCGGATGCCGGTTCGGCCCAGGACGCGGAAGGGGCTGGTCAGGGGCAGAACCTGCATGGGCATGGCCTGACGCATCAGGCGGTGACAGATTTCCCAGGCGTACACCGCGGAACCGGCCTCGGTCTGGCCCGTCAGGCTGAGGTCGACCAAAAGGCGTTTCGTGGTACGTTTCATGGTGCCACTCGTAAATCTCCCGGAGACGCCGGGGAGGGTTGTTGGGAGAAAGAGGGGGAAGCCTGTTGACCGGCGACTTGCTGGTAGACCCGCACGGTTTGGTCCACGCATGCGGACCAGGTGAACCGCGCGGCCTGTCGCAACCCGCGTACCCTGGCCGCAAGGCGAAATGGTTCATCCGTCAGCAATCGATCCAGGCCTTCGCGAATGGCCTGCTCATCCTCGGGGTTCACCAGAATGGCCGCGTCACCGGCTACTTCGGGCAGGCTGGCTCGGTCGGCGGTGAGCACCGGCACCCCGCAGGCCATGGCTTCCAGCACGGGCAGGCCGAATCCTTCGTAAAACGACGGCATGGCCAACCCCCCGGCTCCGGCAACCAAGGCGGGCAGGCTGGGTTCGGGTACATAGCCCAGCCGACGGACCAGCCCGGAGTGCTCCAGGGGCTGAATCAGCCGTTCCAGGTCTTCGGTCAGCCATCCGCCGGTTCCGGCCAGAACCAAAGGAAAGGCGGACTTGAGCCTGGCCGGGAGTCCGGAAAAGGCGGTGAGCAAGCGGGCCAGGTTCTTGCGCGGTTCCCGTGTGGCCACGCAGAGCAGGTAGCGTCCGTGTTCCAGACCCAATTCTTTCAGAGTCGGTCGGGTACGCTCCTCGGGCATGGGGTGAAACGCCGGTGCCACGCCCATGGTGCTGACGCTGATCCGGGATGGAGAGACGCCGAGAATCTGGATGATTTCCCGGCGGACGAATTCCGAGATCGTCAGGATATGATCCGCCCGGCGCAGGGTTTTGGGCAGTTCCCGGTCCAGCAGGGCAAGCCGCTCCCTGGGATGGTATTCAGGGTAGTGAATAAAGGACAGGTCGTGAATCGTGACCACGCTCGGACCGGAATAGGGCAGCAGGAGAAAGTTGGGGCCGTGCTGCACCGGGGTTGCGGCCCGGCGGTTTTTTGTCCAAAAGGAAACTTTTTTCAGGCCGAAACTGACCCGATCCTGCAGGCAACGCCAGGGCAAAGCCTTGCGCAGTGATTGCAGGGGGCCGACTTTTCCCATGCATGCCTCCGTTTTTTCGGCAAAGGGCCGACACGGATCAGCCACCCAGCCTCGACCGGCGAAGAAACGCACGGAGTTGAGCCCGGGATGAGACCGCAACCCGCGAGCCAACTCCAGGACATACCGCCCGATCCCGGTCAAGGGCGTGTCGCGCAAGGCGTCCGTGAGCAGCAGGACGTCCGGTTTGGTGGATGAAGAAGGGTGGGTGTGGTGCATGGGGTTCCAGGTGGACAAGGTGAAAATTTGACCATAAAGAACAGCTTCACGCAAGACCGCCGCGTTCATGAACCGTTTTTCCCGCAATACAACCCTGAGACAGGCCTGAAGACATGCCGAACAAACAAAAAAAAGCCCTGATCATGGGCATCTCCGGGCAGGACGGGGCTTATTTGACCAAGCTGCTGTTGGACAAGGGCTACCAGGTTTTTGGTACGTCCCGGGACGTGCAGATGTCCTCGTTCGCGAACTTGCGGCGGCTGGAGGTGCTGGACCGGGTTACGCTGTATTCCGTGGCCGTGAATGATTTTCGCAGCGTGTTGCAGGCCATTATCCGCTCCGATCCGGACGAAATCTACAATCTGGCCGGACAGAGTTCCGTGGGGCTGTCCTTTGAACAGCCCATGGAAACCTTCGAAAGCATCAGCGTCGGGGTGATCAATCTACTGGAGGCGATTCGCTTTTTTGAACGACCGGTGCGGTTGTACAACGCCGGGTCCAGCGAATGCTTCGGGAACACCCAGGGGGTGCCCGCCAACGAAGAGACCTCCTTCCGGCCGCGCAGCCCCTACGCCGTGGCCAAGTCAGCGGCGTTCTGGGAAGTGGCCAATTATCGAGAAGCCTACGGCCTGTACGCCTGCTCCGGAATCCTCTTCAACCACGAGTCCCCCCTGCGTCCGGAACGTTTCGTGACCCAGAAGATCGTGGCCGCCGCCTGCCGGATCGCCGGGGAGGGCGGCGGCGAATTGTCGTTGGGCAACATCGACGTCCAGCGGGACTGGGGCTGGGCCCCGGAGTACGTGGAAGCCATGTGGCTGATGCTCCAGCAGGACGCCCCGGACGACTACGTGATCGCCACCGGCCAGACCTTCAGTCTGGAAGACTTCACGCGCTTGGTTTTCGAGCGCCTGAACCTGGACTGGACCCGGCACGTGCGCACCAACCCCGAGTTCATCCGCCCCACGGACATCATGATAAGCCGCGCTGACCCGACCAAGGCCGCGCGAGAGTTAGGATGGCGCGCCAGGTTCGCCATGCCGGACGTGGCTCGGATGATGGTCGAGGCGAGGGTGAAGGGGTAGGAATCAGAAGTCGGAAGTCGGAAGTCAGGAGGTAGTATGTTGGCGAGTTGGTCGGTAGTCGGACATCTTGCTTCCGGCTTCAGAACCCATGAACCGTTGAACCCATGAACCGTGAACCTATCAAAAATGCCTGAAACCACCGATATTACCGCGGCGGGGATCTCCGTCGATGAGCTGAATGCCAAGATTGACGCCATGTTGGCGGAAATGGACGCGGATCAGGGTGATCCGATGATCAAGGCCCTGCAGGACGACATCGCCCTGCGCAGCTATCACGTTGAAGGCCTGGTCAACGAGGCGGCCCAATGCTTTCCGGCCAGGACCGCGCTGCCGGCCAGGATGAACCGGTTTCCCTTGAAGTACCTGGGCTTTTTGCATCGTTTCATCCTGCGATTCTACGAAGCGCTGTTCCGGGAGCAGCGCGGGGTGAACCTGGCCCTGATCAAGGCTCTGCGGGAATCCATGGCCGTCAATCGTCAGCTCAACGAACAGGTCCGCCGCGGACAGCACAAGCTGGCCGAGGTGCTTCGCGACATCCAGGCCCGGGCCGCGGCCCAGCAGGCCGTGGTGGACCGCCTGGAAAGCGAGCTACGGGATTTGCGGGAACGGGGCTGACCCTGCCGCAATCCCAACCGCGTCGTTTCGGCCATGCCCCCGCGGCCTGTTCTTCGTGATCCGATCCAGACCGCATACCCTCATTACTTCATCGATCCCATTCCACCGTGCAGACTACTCCCATAAAACGAACCATCGCCATCGTCATTCCCTGGTTCGGCAAGGACCTCAAGGGCGGGGCCGAACAGCAGGCCTGGCAAATGGCCACCCGGCTGGCGGCCCGAGGCCACGGCGTCGAGGTGCTGACCACCTGCGGGCGCTCCTTTCAGGACCATTGGGCCGAGAACCATTACCCCGAAGGCATAATCCGGGAGGATGGCCTGGTGATCCGCCGGTTCGCCCTGCGCCGGAGTTCCTTCCACGACTTCAACGCCCTGAACGGGCATTTGCTGCGTCTGGACCGGGACATGCTCAAGCCCGGAGTCAGTCCGGTACCGGGCAACGCGGCCGAGGTCTTTGCCACGGACAGCGTCAACGCGCAGGGCTTGCTGGATCATCTGCGCGGCCCTGGCCAAAACTACGCCGCCGTGGTCTTTCTACCCTATCTTTACGGGCCGATTTTGAACGGCCTGCCGCTGGTGGCGGAGCGGGCCTTTCTGATGCCCTGCCTGCACGACGAGGCCTACGCCTATCTGCCCCAGGTGGAGCGGATATTCCGCAAAGCCCGGGGCATTTTGTACCTGTCCGCCGGGGAGAAAGCCCTGGCCGAGCGGCTGTACGGTCCAGGGATCGTTTCCAAGGGCGTGCTGGTGGGCGCGGGGGTGGAGCTGGACGCTCCGCATGCCGGGAAAGACACGAATCGCGTTCTGGATCAGACCGGCGAGGCCTTTGTGCTCTGCCTGGGCCGAAGGGATGTGCACAAGAACACGGACTTTCTGGTTCAGGCGCATCAGGCGTTTCGCGCCCGGCACCCGGAGTCCCGGTTGCGATTGGTCCTGGCCGGACCGGGGGACCATTCCTACGACGACCGGGAGCACGGCGTGGTGGATCTGGGGCTGGTTGGGGAGGAGGACAAAGCCTTGCTCCTGGCCAAATGCCGGGCCTTGTTTCATCCCAGCGAGAACGAAAGTTATTCACGGGTGATCATGGAAGCCTGGTTCAGTGAGCGCCCGGTGGCGGCCCATGGACGCTGTCTGGCCACGGCCACGGTGGTCCGCCAGAGCGGCGGCGGATGGCTGGCACAGGCTCCGGATCAGTGGGCTGATCTGTTCGCCGCGGTGGAGAAGGCTACTGAAGCGGAACTGAGCGCCCTGGGACGGTTGGGGCAAGCCCATGCCCGGGAACACGCCTCCTGGGAGCGCGTGGTGGACCGTTATGAACAGGCCCTGGGGCTGACTTCAGCCACGTCCGAGTCTTTGGCCGGGATTCAGCCAAGCCGTGGCGAAGCGCGAACCACGGGGCGGGCCGTGCACCAGATCGTGGCCGGTTTTCGCCTGGGCGACGCCATTTCCAACTACGCCCGGGCCATCCGGGACCAGCTTCTGGCCCGCGGTTTCGCTTCGGAAATTTTTCTGCCGGGCCAGCACCTGGACCCCGCGGCCCGGCATCTGGCCCATCCCTTTCAGGACGGCTGCATCAAGCCTGGGGACGGACTGATCTACCACCATTCCATCGGCTCGGACCTGACGCCCTTTGCCGCGGATCACAACGGACCCAAGTGCCTGATCTACCACAACATCACCCCGGCGCACTTTTACGAGCCCTACAGCGACGCCCGGGTCAGCCTGTTGGAAGGCGGCCGGGCCGAGCTTGGAGACCTGGCTGCCCGGTTTCCACTCAGCCTGGGCGTGTCGGCCTATAACGCCCAGGAACTGGCCCAGGCCGGTTTCCAAAACCCGGACGTGCTGCCGCTGATCGTGGACCCCGCCCAGTGGAACACCCCGCCGGACCCGATCCTGATGGCTAGGTTCCAGGACGGGCGGACCAATATCCTGTTCGTGGGCCGGGTGGCCCCGAACAAGCGCCAGGATCGGCTGATCCGGGCCTTTGCCGCGTATCGGACCCTGGACCCGTTCGCTCGGCTGATCTTCGTGGGCGGCTTTGACCCGGCGGACCCGTATTACGTCAGCCTGACCTGGATGGCGGACAAGTTCGGCCTGGGGGACAACGTGCTTTTTCTGGGCAGCATCCCGGACCCGGGCTTGCAGTCCTGCTACCGCACGGCCCATCTGTTCTGGTCCATGAGCGAGCACGAGGGCTTCGGGGTGCCGCTGATCGAAGCCATGTGGTTCAACGTCCCGGTCCTGGCGTTCGCCTCGTCCGCTGTCCCGGAAACCATGGGCGAGGCCGGCGCCGCGTTCCATCGGGTGGACGACTATCCCCGGTTGGCCGCCCTGGCCCGAGTGCTGATCCAGGATGCAGACGTCCGCCACCGGGTGATTCAGTCCCAAAAGGCCCGGCGTGAAGCCTTCGTGGCCCATCGGTTTCATGATCGGTTCCAGGTGGTTTTGGATCGATTGGGATTGGAGTGAGCCGGTTTTCTCAAGAAACAAAAGAAGGTTGTCATCATGACGGAATTATCGGTCGTCGTCCCTTTGTACAACGAAGAGGGCAACGTGGTGGAGCTGCATCGGGAAATCAAGGATGTCTGCGAAGCCAACGGCTATACGTATGAAATCATCCTGGTGGACGACGGCTCCGAGGATGAGACGCTGAAGCGGGCCAAGGAGTGTTCTCCGGCGAAAATCATCCGGTTTCGCCGCAACTTCGGACAGACCGCCGCGTTCGACGCCGGGATCAAGCAGTCCCGATACCGGTACATCGTAACCATGGACGGCGACCGCCAAAACGACCCACGGGACATCCCCCGGATGATCGCCTTTTTGGAAGAGCACGATTACGATGTGGTTTCGGGGTGGCGCAAAAACCGGAAAGATAATTTTTCCAAGCGGTTCTTTTCCAATGGGGCCAAGATGCTCCGGGACGTGCTGGTCAAGGACAGGATTCACGACAGCGGCTGCGCCCTGAAGGTCTATCGACGGGAGTGCTTCGAGAACATCAACCTGTTCGGCGAGATGCACCGCTTCATTCCGGCCCTGCTGAAGATCAAGGGCTTCACCGTGGGCGAGGTGGAGGTCAATCATCGACCCCGTGTCGCCGGGGTCTCCAAGTACAACTGGAAACGGGCCATGAAGGGCTTCGTGGACATGGTTTCCGTGTGGTTTTGGAACAAATACGCGGTCCGGCCCCTGCACCTGCTGGGCGGAGCCGGAATGGTCATGCTGGGTATCGGACTGATCTTCTCGTTGTATACGGTGATCTTGTTCCTGAAGGGGCAGAACCTGTCCAACACGGTTTGGCCGCTTTTGTCCGCCTTTTCAGTGATCACCGGATTGCAACTCTTTGTCAGCGGCCTCCTCGCGGACATGATGTCCAAGCTGTACTATGAGAAATCCAAGGACAAATCTTACATTATTCGTGAAGTTATTGAAAGATAAGACTTTCAGGAGTCAAAGATCATGCGGATGGAAGACATAGCGGCCCTGGTCGCGCCGGACGTGCTGCTTCCGGCCTTGGGCCTGGCGGGATTGCTCCTGCCCGGACTGATCGCCATGGGCGCGGTGTTCGTGGCCGTGCTTACGGCGGCAACGTACAGAAAATCGTCCAAGGTGTTCGCGGACAAGCTGGCTAAGCAGATGTCCGAATTCGGGATGCTCGTGCTGGGTGTGTGGCTGTTGCTCGTTTCAGCGAGGTGGGGGCTCTGGATCGGCGATATTTGGCCGGTGTCCGAACCGTTGCAACGATTTTACCACCTCTTTTTTGACATTCCCGGGCACGTGGGCATGCTGGCCGTCCTGACGTCCATCATCGTCGCCCGGGCCTGGAGGCGACACAAGAACGGCACCGCCGTGCACTTCGTGCTCGGCGGCATTTCCTGCCTGGCCTGGATGGCCGCTCTGGTGCTTTTCGTGGCCGGCTGGCTGGAAATCGGTCGCTTTGAGGGTTTGGCCCCTAAAATGGATCCCTTGGCTTTGCCGGAACTACTCCAGAATCCCACTGCTTGGCTGATCTGGGCCCAGGGGCTGTTTTTGGCCCTGGCCCTGGCCGGCGGGGCGGGCCTGCTGTTTCTGGTGGCGCGGCGCAACAAGGAAGATTACGGACGGGACTATTACGCCTGGGCCGCGCGGACCTGCGCCGCCAGGGCCTTGAGTTCCGGCGTGGTCCAGACGCTTTGGGGCGTGGCGGCGTTTGCCGCTCTGAGTCTGCCTTGGGCCGATATGGTGCTCCAGGACCAGTCCTTCTGGCTTCCGACGGCCCTTTCGGCGTTATCTGAATCTTCGGCCCTTGTGGCCATGCTGGCGTTTCTGTTTTTATCCCCGCTGGCCTGGCTGAGCCTGGTTCCGCTGATTAAGAGCCAGCATCCCATGCGCTTGAAAGGGCTGATGCTGGGGCACGTTGTCATCGTGTTCCTTAGCTTGACAGTGTTGGTCATGACGTTCCATTCACTTTTTTGATGGTCGAGGCATACTGTTTTAAAGAAGTCTTGTCAGTCCCGATGGACTTGGTTGGCTTCGCCAAATAATCCTAAACAAACCGGTAACTAACATTACATATTCGGATTGGAGCACATTGACCCATGATAAAAACCTTGCGACTTTCTTTTTTCGTTCCGGCCTTGGCGTTTGTTTCCTGCTGGCTTGCCCCCCAGGCGGTTGATGCCCGGGACACGGCCGGAAGTATCGCCCCGTCCGAGGTTCGGGAGCTGCTTGCGGCCCATCCTGAACTGGTGTTGGACGTACTGCGTGACAATCCCGTCGAACTGGTGGAAATTTTGGAACAGGCCGTTATGGCCAAGCGGGAGGCGGATCAGCGTCGTCAGGAACAGGCCGACCTGGCAATGGAGCGTAATCCGGAGGTTTCTTCCGACCGTCCCATCCGGGGTAACCCGGATGCCGCGGTGACCATTGTCGAGTATTCGGATTTTCTTTGCCCGTATTGCAGTCAGGCCACTGAAACCGTCAAACGCCTGATGGCCCTGGATCAGGCCGGTGAATTGCGTCTGATGTTCAAACACCTGCCCCTGAATCCGGTTTCTCATGAATTGGCCCTGGCCTATGAGGCCGCGGCCCTGCAAAGCCATGAAGCGGCCTGGGAGCTGCATGATCGGCTTTTCGAACAACAAGGTCGGTTACGGGGCGGGGCTGAGGCCTTGCTTCAGGAGATCGTCGCCGAATTGGGTATCGATCCTGAGCGGTTCACCGAAGATCGCAAGCGTCCGGAACTGGTCGAATTGATCCAGGCTGATATGGATGAGGCCCGCAAATTCGGCTTTAGCGGCACCCCCATGTTTTTGGTCAACGGCATTCCCCTGCGCGGGGCCGTGCCGTTGTCCGAGTTTCAGCGCGTCATCGAACTGGCCAAGACGCGGGATTCGTCCGTGTCGGACTAAGGCGATTTTTGGAAATAATCGCCCCTCACCCCAGCCTTCTCCCAGATGGAGAGGGAAACAAATGGTATGTTCTTTTCGGAAATCATCTAAGGACCGACAAGGAGTTGCCGCGATGACGAGCGCCACCACAGCCATAGCTCCCAATTTCATCAAGACCATCGTCGAGGAAGACCTTCGGGCCGGAAAGAACGACGGCCGTGTGACGACTCGATTTCCCCCGGAGCCCAACGGATATCTGCATATCGGTCACGCCAAGTCCATCTGCCTGAACTTCGGTCTGGCCCGTGAGTTCGGCGGAGCCTGCCACCTGCGCTTCGATGACACCAATCCGATCAAGGAAGACGTGGAGTACGTGGAGTCCATCAAGCGCGACGTACGCTGGCTGGGCTTCGACTGGGGCGACAACCTGTTCTACGCTTCGGACTATTTCGATCGGCTTTACGACTACGCCCAGGAACTGATCCGTCGGGGCAAGGCCTACGTGTGCAGCCTGAGCGCCGAGGATATCCGGGCCTACCGCGGCACCCTGACCGAGCCGGGCCGGAACAGCCCGTATCGCGACCGAACCGTTGCGGAGAATCTGGATCTCTTCGCCCGGATGCGGGCCGGGGAATTCGAGGACGGCAAGCATGTGCTCCGGGCAAAAATCGACATGGCTTCGCCCAACGTCAGTCTGCGCGATCCGGTGATCTACCGGATCAAGAAGGCCGTCCATCACCGGACCGGGGACGCCTGGTGCATCTATCCCATGTATGACTTCGCCCACTGCCTGTCCGACTCCATCGAGGGCATTACCCACTCCATCTGCACCCTTGAGTTCGAAAACAACCGCCCTTTGTACCACTGGTTCCTGGACGCCCTGGAAACCCCGTGTCATCCTGAGCAGATTGAATTCGCCCGACTGAATCTGAGCTACACCGTGCTCAGCAAACGCAAGCTGATCCAACTCGTCCAGGACAAGGCCGTGTCCGGCTGGGACGACCCGCGAATGCCCACAATCACCGGCCTGCGACGGCGGGGCGTACCTCCGGAGGCGCTGCGGATCTTCTGCGACCGGATCGGCGTGGCCCGGGCCGACTCTCTGGTGGACATCTCCATGCTGGAGCATTGCATCAGGGAGGTGCTCAACGCCCGTGCTCCGCGGGTGATGGCCGTGCTTCGCCCCCTGAAGGTGGTGATCACAAATTACCCGGAGGACCAGATAGACGAGCTGGAAGCCCCTTTGCATCCGGAGAGTCCGGAGATGGGAACGCGCATGCTGCCCTTTGGCCGGGAGCTGTACATTGAGCAAGACGACTTCATGGAGGAGCCGCCCAAGAAATTTTATCGGCTGGCTCCGGGCCGGGAAGTCCGGCTGCGCTACGGGTATTACATCACCTGCCGGGAAGTGATTAAAAACAGCCTGGGCGAGGTGATGGAACTGCACTGCACCTACGACCCGGCCTCCCGAGGCGGAGGCACGCCGGACGCGCGCAAGGTCAAGGCCACCCTGCATTGGGTCTGCGCCAAGACAGCCAAACGGGCCAAGGTTCGGATCTACGACCATCTCTTCACCACTCCCAATCCCAACGAAGCCCCGGAAGGCAAGGACTTCCGCCACAATCTCAACCCCAATTCCCTGGAGGTTCTGGAGAGCTGCCTGGTGGAACCGCATCTGGCCGCGGCGGAGACGGGCAGCCGCTGGCAGTTCGAGCGGCTGGGGTATTTCAGCGTGGATCCGGTGGACAGCACTCCGGAGGAATTGATCTTCAACCGGATCATCTCCCTGCGTGACACCTGGGCCAAAGTTCAGGCCGCGGAGGGCAAAAGAATCTGGTAACTACTCACCTGCGTTCCGGCTTGTCTCGATTTTTCAGCCTCGCAACTTCTTCATCGGCTTCGTAACATCGAGCCATTGCCCGAATAATCAACAGTTGGCACTTCAGGCGTCCGGCAATGGTTCGATGAACGAATCCTGGCTCAGTCAGACAATCGAGGCCGAAAAATCGAGACAAGCCGGAACACTCCATATCTTGTCGTGAAAATGTACAGAGGAGTTACCTTGCCGGAGCCCCCATGACGACAAATCCCTTCCATTTCCGGATGACGCGTCTTGTCCTGGGGCTGCTGCTCGGGATCATGGCCGCGGCCACCTCGGGCTGCGCTCCGGAGACCGCGACGCGGTCGGCATGCCGGGACGCCTTGGGTTGCGTTTGGGTCGAGCCGGGCGAAGCGGTGAAAATCGTCAGTTTGCAGACCTTCAGCGGCCCACTGGCGATGGTCAGCGAAGAGCATGTACGGACCTTGAAAATGCGTGTCGCCGAACGCGGGGGGCCGTACGGTTGGCCTGTGACCGTCCTGCGCGAGGACGAGCAGTGTTCCGCTGCCGGCGGACTGGTGGCGGCCCAAAAGATTGCAACGGATCCGAACGTGGTCGCGGTTCACGGTCCGAACTGCTCCAGCGCGGCGATCCCAGCGGCCCGGGTTCTCTCCGAAGCGGGTCTGGTCATGGTCTCCGGGACCGCCACGGCCCCTTCCCTGACCTCCCGGAACGGCAAACGAGGTGAGCATAATCACCCGGGGTTTTTTCGAACCGCGGCCAACGACCAGTTTCAAGGGGTGGCCGCGGCCTCCTTTGCTTTTGACTTTCTGGGACTGCGTAGAGTTGCCGCTGTTCATGACCAGAGCCCGTACGCTGAGGGCTTGGCCGAGACGTTCCTTGCCGCCTTTCTAGCAAAAGGCGGCAAGGCGGTCTTCGCCGACGCCGTAGCTCGTGGAGACCGCAATATGCGGCCCGTGGCCCAGGCCATGGCCGGATCTCATCCGGAACTACTTTTTCTGCCGATTTTTTCCCCGGAGGCTGAATATCTGATTCGCTCCGTCCAGGCCGAGCCGGAACTATCCAATCTGATTCTGCTCAGCGCGGATTCCATCTTCAACCAACCATTCATTCAGGGCTGTGGCGACGTCTGTCGGAACATGCTCTTCATCGCCCCGGACCAGGTCCGGAGTCCGGCCTACACCGCGTTTCTGGATCATTATGTTGAAATTCACAGTAGGGGCCCGGTGGGCTACTTTCATGCCCACGGCTACGACGCCGCGTCCATCCTTCTCCGCGCCCTGGAACAGTCATCTTTTCCGGAGCCGGACGGCTCCCTGCGCATCGAACGGCAGCGTATTCGAGACTCTTTGTACGAACTGCGCCGCTTTCCAGGGCTGACCGGGGCGCTGAGCTGCGACGCCTTCGGCGACTGCGGTGTTCCGCGTTTCAAACTGGTTCGTCTCGAAGCGTCCATGGATTTCGAACAAGCGCTGCGCAACACCCTGGCAGTTTATGCCCCCTGATTCCCAGATTCCCTCCCTCCAATCCAGGCAAGGCATTGGAGCCTTGATCCGACAAAAATGGCGCGGCTCGTCCATTGGCTTCAAGTTCGCGTCCATCATGGCCTTCATGCTGCTGTTGATCATGCTCACGGCCCTGACCGGGGCCCTCGCCTTGCGTACGACCCTGAATCATGTAGAGTCTGTGATCATCGTCAGTACGGACATCCGCGAGCTGACCCTGGAAATCGACCGGGAGTTGCAATACGCCCGCCAGCTTGAGCGGGCTTTTTTTCAGCAGGTACCCCAAGTCGGTTTTTCCAAAGCCATGGAGTCTTTCGGGGAACCGCTGCAATCTCGGATCAAGGGCGTGATCGCCCTGACCAACAGCTTGCGCGGCAAGCTTGACGATCCGGCCATCAGTCAGGACTTGCGGGACACGGTTCTGCACCTGGACTTTTATCTTTCCGCGGCCGAAAGCTACGCCCTGACTTTTGCTGAAGCCGTGTTGATGGTTTCGGAATTGGCCAGGGAGGACACCGGACGCCAAACCACGCTGTTCGTGATCAGCGACGTGCTGGTGGAGCGGATGGAAATGCTTCAGCGCTGGGATCTGCTTCTGCTGTTCCGTACAGCCCAGACTTGGCAGAACCGCTATCTGGCCACCCGCCAACGTTCGGACATGCAGTCCGTTCTGAACGTGCTGCAAGCCTTTGAAGATCGTTTGCGGAGCGACGATTATCTGCCGAACGTCAGTCGTTCGGACCTGTTGAACATGCTCCGCTATCACGCGCATGTTATTGAACTGATTCTGGAACTGGATCGACAGCTGGAGGAAAAGTCCCGTGAGTTCGAACTCCGTATTCAGGCCTTGACGCCAATTTCCGAACAACTGATTTTCTTGGCCCGACAAGAGGTGGATCGGGCCTGGCAAAGTATCGACAAGACCCGCTGGAACGCCACCATGCTTTTGCTCGCGGCCGTGGTCTGCGCCGTTCTCTTGGGACTGACATCGGCCCTGATCATGCACCGTTCCATCACCCGCAAGTTCGCGACTCTGACCGCGGCGGCGGACAAAATCCGGGACGGCAATCTTCGGGCCCGGGTCGAGGTGCGCTCCAGCGACGAGATTGGCAGATTGGCCGAGACCTTCAACACCATGGCCGAGAGAATCGCGAATCTGATGCACGACCTGGAGCAGCGCGCTGAAATGAGCCGAAACCGGCTGTTCCAGGGCATCGAGTCCATTGAGGAAGGGTTTGGCCTGTTCGATAAGCATGGTCGTCTGGTAACCGCGAACCGGAATGTGCTTCGGGTGTTTCCGGCCTTGGAGAACACTCTGCGCCCCGGGGTGACGTTTGAGGAATGTTTGTCCGTCATCCAGTCAAGTGAGAGGGTTTTTTTGTATCAATCCGACGAGACGGATCAGTCCGAGCTTCCCGTGGACTGGATCGACCGGCACCATGAACTATTCCGGCTCGGGGTGGGTACGGATGAAATCCGCGTGGCCGGGGAGCGAATCCTGCGGGTCCGCTATTCCCGTGCGGAGAACGGGGAAACCGTGGTTTTGCTGGAAGATGTCACCGAGCGTGCCCGGATGCAGGAGCAACGCCTGGAGATGGAACGGCGGCTGCTTCATGCCCAGAAGCTGGAGAGCCTGGGAGTCATGGCCGGTGGTATCGCCCATGATTTTAATAACCTTCTCGCGGCCATGATGGGCAACATGGAACTGGCTCTGTCCATGGCCGGATTGGAGGAACCGAGCCGCAAGCGCGTGGAACAGGCACTCTTGGCCGCCCGGCGGGCCGCGGACCTGACCCGTCAGATGCTGGCCTATTCCGGCAAGGGCGGGTTCGATGTCCGTTCCGTGGTGCTTAACGACCTGGTTCGGGACAACGCCCATATTTTTCAAACCGCCCTGGGCAAGAATATTAACTTCGTCCAGGACCTGGCTCCGTCCCTGCCTCCGATCCGGGGCGATGCCGGGCAGATCCAGCAGGTGATCATGAACCTGATTACCAACGCCTCGGAAGCCATTGGCGACCATCCCGGAACCATGACCCTCTCTACCCGGCTGGCGTATTGCGGCGCGACGCTTCTGGGCCGTTCCCGGCTCGAGGAAAAGCCCGTGCCTGGCTGGTTCGTCCAGCTGAAGGTTCAGGATACGGGTGTGGGGATGAGCGAGGATGTCCAGTCCAAACTGTTCGATCCGTTCTTCAGTACCAAATTCACCGGGCGCGGGTTGGGGCTCTCCGCGGTCCTGGGCATCGTGCGCGGTCATCGTGGGGCGATCATTGTGGACAGCACTCCGGATTCGGGGACCACGTTTCTGGTGCTTTTTCCGGTGGACAACGCAATAATAAAGAACATCTCGGTTCCGGAACCGTCGCCTACTCCGAGTTCGTCCGTCGAGCCTCGGACGGCCGTTTCCTCGGATCTGGAAATGATCCTGGTCGTGGACGACGAGGAAATGGTCCGGGATCTCTCGGTTGAAGCCTTGGGGCATCTTGGCTATGCGGTGATCACGGCCAATGACGGCGTCGAGGCAATCCGGGTTTTTCAGGAGCACCATCAACGGATCGCCTGCGTGCTCCTGGATATGATGATGCCGAATATGGACGGGGTCACGGCGTTCACGGAATTGCGCAAGATCGCGCCGGACGTTCCAGTGGTCCTGTGCAGTGGATACAGCTCTCAGGAAGTGGAGCAGCGCTTCGCCGCCGACCGTCCGGGGGCTTTTTTGCAAAAACCGTTCAGCATCGAGGCGTTACGGCGGGCGATTCTCGACGTGCTGGAAAACCGTAACCAATCACGAGGATGAACAATGGCTTGGTTTTTTTTGGCCGTTGCCGGTGTTTTCGAGATAATTTGGGCCATCGGCTTGAAGTACTCCAACGGCTTTACCCGACTCTGGCCCACGGCGCTGACGCTGACGGCCATGCTCTTCAGCTTCGGATTTCTGGCCCAGGCCCTGCGAACCATTCCCGTGGGCACCGGTTACGCGGTCTGGACCGGCATCGGCGCCGTGGGTACGGCCATCCTGGGCATTATCCTCTTCGCCGAACCGGCGACTTGGGCCCGGATCGGCTGTATCCTGCTGATCGTATCCGGAATTTTAGGGTTGAAACTGGTTTCCTGAGACCCACGAACCCGAATCACGGTGGTCGACGTGCACCCCGAACTCCTCTCTCAAGTAAAACTTGAAGAACATCCCTCCACTGCTTCTGGTACCCTTACCGCGACACTGACCGGTCGGTTAGACGTCCGAAGCACGGGTGCAGTCTGGCGGCAATTGCATGTTCTCGTGGGCAAGGCTCGGTCGGTGGTTTTGCGCCTGGATGTATCCGGGATGGGGTACGTGGATGCATCGGGACTGGCCTTGTTTGCGGAACTCGACGAGGATCTGCGGGCCAGGGGAGGTGGCCTGGAGCTGGTCGGAGCGCGTGAAGAACTGGCCGGGAGCCTGGAGCGGTTTCAAGCTCTGAGCCAAGGCGCCGCGGTTCCGGCGCGGCGCGGCGGGGTGCTGGAGCGAATCGGACGCGCCGCCCAGGCTTTCGGGCGGGACGTGCGGGATCTAGTGGGCTTCGTGGGCCTGTTCGTCTCCGGTTTCGCCTTGGCGCTGCGACGTCCCGGGAGCATCAGGTGGCGGGACTTCTGGCTGAGCTGCGAAACCGTGGGGGCCAACGCCGTGCTGATCATCATGCTTATCGGCTTTCTGATGGGCCTGATCATCTCCTTCCAATCCGCCATGCCCCTGCGGATGTTCGGCGCGGAAATCTATGTGGCCAGGCTTTTGGGGCTGTCCATGATCCGGGAACTCGGCCCGTTGGTCACGGCCATCATTCTGGCCGGGCGCTCCGGGGCGTCCTTTGCCGCGGAACTGGGCACCATGAAGATCAACCAGGAACTAGACGCCCTGACCACCATGGGCCTGGACCCGGTCCGGCTTCTGGTGGTGCCTCGGATGCTGGCCGCCATGTGCATGACTCCACTGTTGACCATGGTGTTCATCGTCTTCAGTCTGATCGGCGGGGCCGTGGTCATGCTTTCCCTGGGCTATCCCCTGGTGAGCTACACCAATCAGGTGACTCTTTCCGTGGGCGTGGGGGACCTGGCCAACGGCCTGTTCAAATCCTTTGTCTTCAGCCTGCTGGTGGGCTGGATCGGGTGCGTGCGCGGTCTGCAGACCGGCCAGGGGGCCTGGGCCGTGGGCGCGGCGACCACCAGCGCCGTGGTCAGCGGGATCATCCTGATCGCGGTCATGGACGGCATATTCGCGGTGCTGTATTATGTCTTTAATTACTGAAACCACGGCCTGCGGCGTTGAACCCGGCTCTCGGGGCGAACCGTTGATCCGGGTCCAAGCCTTGACGGCCGGTTACGGAGAGCGGATCATCCTCCGGGACGTGGACCTGAATGTCTTCCCCGGCGAGGTGTTGATCCTCCTGGGCGGATCGGGCTGCGGCAAGAGCACCTTGCTCAAGCAGATGATCGGCCTGGAGCGGCCCATGTCCGGCACGGTGCTGATCAACGGCCAAGACGTCCACGCGGCACGGGGGGCGGAACGAACGCGTATTCTGCACGGCTTCGGGGTCAGCTACCAGACCGGGGCTTTGTTCGGTTCGTTGAGCGTTCTGGAAAACATCCTGCTGCCCCTGGAGGAGTGTACGGATCTGCCCAAGCCCTTGCGGCTGCGCGTGGCGCGGATGAAGCTGGCCCAGGTGGGGCTGGCCGGGTTCGAGGACCACGCCCCCGCTGAGCTGAGCGGCGGGATGGTCAAGCGGGCGGCCATCGCCCGGGCCATGGTCCTGGACCCGTGCGTCCTGTTTTTGGACGAACCCTCGGCCGGGCTGGACCCGGTGACCTCCGCGGAACTGGACGCTCTGATCCTGGATCTGGCCCGGAGTCTGGGCATGACCTTCGTGATAGTGACCCACGAACTGGCCAGCGTGTTCGCCATCGCCGACCGGGTGATCATGCTGGACAAATCCCGGCAAGGCATCGTAGCCCAAGGCGACCCGATATCTCTTCGCGACCAATCCACCGACCCGCTGATCCAGGACTTCTTTCATCGTCACGTATCTGGAGGGGGAAGGTTGAAGGGTGACCCCCTGACCCCCTGAAACGTAAACTCTTGAACCGCTGAACCGTAACCCCATGAACTCATGAGCGTCCAGACCAACTACGTCAAACTCGGGGCCTTCGTATTGATCACAACGGCCCTGATCATCGTCGGGCTGATCGTGCTGGGCAGCGGCAAGCTCTGGAGCGAGCGCCTCCTCGTGGAAACCTATCTGGACGAATCCGCCCAGGGGCTGGAAGCCGGGTCCGTGGTCAAAATGCGCGGCGTCCAGGTAGGCAATATTGAACGAATATCCTTTGTTTATCTCAAGTACCCCGAAGCGTTTCAGGCCGGACACCGCTATGTGCTGGTGGAGATCGGCCTGCAGGCCGACCAGTTCGGAGATTTTACCCGGGACAGGTTCAAGGAACTTCTGGCCGAGGAAATCGTCACCGGGCTGCGGATTCGGATTACCCCCCAGGGACTGACCGGCGCGGCCTACCTGGAGCTGGACTATACCACCCCGTTCCGAGCCCCGGCCCTGCCCATCAATTGGACTCCGTCCGCGCCTTACATTCCTTCGGCTCCGGGAACCATCGCCCGGTTCGAGGAAACCTTCGAGTCGGTCAGCAGCACCCTGAAAAACCTGGAAGAGGTCAATTTGAGCGGGCCCGTGGAACGCTTGGAACAGCTTCTGAGCCTGGCCATGGAGAAGGTCGACGCGGTCCAGACCGAGCGATTCAATGCCGAGGCCATTGCTCTGATGGAAGAGTTGCGCCAAACCAATGCCCAGGTTTCACGACTGCTGGGCGGTTCGGGCAATGCCGCTGGCCAGGGCGGCCAGGACGGCGGAGTGGATCTGCAATCCATCTTCCAGGATATTTCCCTGGCCATGCGGGAAGTGCGGGGCATGGCCGAAGAAGTGAACAAATGGGTCCATGCCGAGCAGGGCGGGCTGGAGGATTTGCGTCTCGCCATCATTGATTTGCGGCGGACCATGGCCGATGCTCCGGAGATGGTGGAAGATTTTTCCGTCGCCGCGGACACGGCCCAGGCGAGCTTTTTACGCTTTCAACAGCTCCTGGGCCAGATCCAGCTTCGCTTGGCCTCGAAGCTGGAACAGATCGACGTCCTGCTGCACAACCTTGGACGAACCAGTGAAAACGTGCGGGAAATCACGGAAGACGCCCGGGATTATCCCTCCAGATTGTTTTTCGGCGAGCCTCCGGCCGGTTCCCGGAATCAGGAGTCCCAACCATGAACCTCATGTCACTTCATTTATACTCGGTGACGCGCCGCGGCATGCTTTTCGGATTGATTTTTCTTATGGTCATGATGGGGAGCCTGTCCGGTTGCGCATCTCTGACCCGTCCGGACCCTGACCGCCGTTACTACCTGCTCCAGGTCCAGCGTCCCAAGCCCACGCTGGAGCGCCCCCCCGAGGCTCCGGTTCTGGCCGTGCGCACCTTCCGCGTCGCTCCGGCCTTCGATTCCAGGGGCATTGTAACCATCCGGGCCGACGGGTTGGTTCAGCGGGATTTTTATGAACGCTTCTTTCTGCCTCCGGGGGAGATGCTTGCCGGACAATTTCGGAGTTGGTTGGGCCAAGCCGGGCTCTTCAGCCTGGTCATGGATATGGGAGGGCTGACCGAGCCGGACTTGATTCTGGAAGGGTACGTTCAGGAACTGCACCGAGACCTGCGTGACGGGAGGCGGAGCGCCGTGCTGGTCCTGCAAGTGCTGCTGCTCCGTACGACCCGCTCCGGCGCCATGGAGGTGGTCGTGCAGCGGGACTACAATCAAGCGCTGGATCTGCCGGACGGTTCGATTAGCTCCCTGGTGGCCGGCTGGAATCTGGCCCTGGAGCGGATACTCTCCGAGGTGGAAACCGCCTTGCGTGATACACCGCTTACGCCTGCCATGAACCATCTTCAGGAACCGAATCAATGACCACACGGGTCTACGACGCCGCGACCCATGTCTTCGATCCCCTGCATGCCTACTGGGAGTCCGAGGCCAACCGCAAGGTGGTCACGGTCTTGCTGGTGGCCTTGTTTCTGGTCTCCCTGGGACTGATCGAGCTGAACCGCCAAGGGCTGCTGCCGGCGTCCCTGCAAGGGGTGCTCGGGTTGAGCCATTTTCAGGCCATCAACGCGGCCTTCACCCTGGTTCTGCTGGTGGAGGTTGTCAGCCTGATCTTCGTGCTGCCCTGTTCGGTTTCCAAGTCCGTGGGCAAGCAGTTCGAGATTCTGGCTCTGATCCTGTTGCGCAACTCCTTCAAGGAACTGGTCTACCTGCCCGAGCCCATCCAGCTCGGGACGGACATGATGCCGGTGCTGCGCATCCTGTCCGACGGCTTCGGGGCCTTGGCCATCTTCGTGATCCTGGGGCTTTACTACCGCCAGCAGAAGCAGCGCGGTGAGCGGATAATCGGCGAAACCCGGTACCGCTTCGTGGCGGCCAAGAAGCTGGTGGCCCTGGGGCTGCTGGCAGTGTTCGTCGCCCTGGCGGTCTACGGGGGCTGGGACTTTCTTTTCGGGGACCGTTCGTTCGCCTTTTTCGCCACCTTCTACACGGTCCTGATCTTCAGCGACATCCTGTTGGTTCTGGTTTCCCATCAATTCCTGCCGACCTTTCACGCCGTGCTGCGCAACTCCGGATACGCGGTTTCCACCCTGCTGCTGCGTCTGTCCCTGACCGCGCCGCCGTATTACGACGCCGGCATCGGCGTGGCCGCGGCCCTCTTCGCCCTGGCCCTGACCTGGACCTACAACGGGTTTTACGGCGCCAAGGACGGCTAAAATCGAAGATTTTTGTAACTGCTCAATGACTCCGGGCAGCTCTTTTCATAGTGGGACAGGCATCTTGCCTGTCTGCTCAGGATTTTTGGGCATTTAAACACCGGCCACATGAAAGCTTTGACACAGGGCAGTTCATTGGACAGGCAAGATGCCTGTCCCACTATTGTGTTTCTTTGTCGTTCGAATAAGGCGGAAGCTGCATCAAGCACATCGGCTGTCCGGTAGAATTGCCCAGACTTTTTGAACAGATACAGATTTTTCATATGAACCACAGGACGGAAGTCGTCATGAACCAAGAACGTATGCCTTCATTTGTCGGCCTGTCCGAAATGGCCGGAGAGCATGCCGAACTGGCCCGTGAATATTTGCGGTTGTTGCTGGCCGCCAAGCGCAGGGAAGCGTCGGATCTGGTGGTGCAGGCCGTGGAGAGCGGGGTCTCGGTCAAGGACGTCTATCTGCGGGTGTTTCAGCCCGTGCTTTACGAAGTCGGCGACCTCTGGCAGCGCAATCTGGTTTCCGTGGCCCAGGAGCATTACTGCACCGCTGCGACGCAGTTCGTCATGTCCTTGCTCTACCCGTACATTTTCAGCGGCAAGCAGGCCGGACATCGGTTCGTGGGCTGCTGCGTGGGCGGGGAGTTGCACGAGATCGGAATGCGGATGGTCACTGACTTTTTTGAGATGGAAGGCTGGGATACCTACTACATGGGCGCCAACATGCCGGACGAGGACGTGATCCGGACTATCATCGACCAGAAGGCCGGTTTGGTGGGCATTTCCGTGACCATGACCTTCCACCTGCACCTCGTGGGCCGCTTGATCCTGCGCATTCGCAGTCGTCCGGAATGCCGCGACGTCAAGATCATGGTCGGCGGATATCCCTTTCTGGCCAATCATCAGCTTTGGAGGGGCGTGGGCGCGCATGCCTTTGCCGCGGACGCCCGTCAGGCCATTGAAGTGGCCGGTCGTCTTCTGGACGATGGGAGAAAGCCATGAACCGAAGCGAACAACGCGACGTCGTCGCGCTGCTGTGCGACGACATGGGAGTTGTCCGTGAAGTGCTGGCCGACGAGCGCAATCGGTTCGAGAACGTTCTCGCCGGATTGCCGTTCACGGCTTTCGTCCATCCCACCTCGTTGACCAAAGCTCAAAATTTTTTGATGGAGATTCAGGAAAAAGGCATTGTCCTGGACTGGGAACTGTGCGTGGCCACCGGTGACGCGGTGACTATTCTTCGGTTCACCGGAATCCGCCATGAGAAGCAAACGGTCATTGTCGGGGCCGAGGACATCAACTCGGCCATGGAACTCTACGAGGAGATCCTGAGCATGCACGGGGACCAGATCACCTTGCTGCGGGCCGAGGTCAAGCGGCGCAAGGAAATGGCCGACGAACTGCATTTGATGAATCTGCAAGGTTATGAAGAGGTGACCCGGCTGAACAACGAGTTGGTGACCATGCAGCGGGATCTGGTCAAGAAAACCCGTGAGCTGGAGACACTGAACCAGCAAAAGAACCTGTTCCTGGGCATCGCGGCCCATGACCTGCGCAATCCCATCGGCAATATCCTGAACCTGAGCCAATTGCTCCAGGACGAGCTTCAAGGCAGGCTCAATGAAGATTCCACCCTGTATTTCCAATTGATCGATTCGAGTTGCGGCTTTCTGCTCAAATTGATCTCTGACCTGTTGGACTTTTCCCAGATCGAGTCCGGCAAGCTGACCCTGGAACTGGAAACCGTGGATTTGAAGGCGCTGATCTCCCAGCAGGCAGCCTACGCCCGAACCTCGGTCAAGGCCAAGGGCGTGGAGTTGTCGTTCTCCGTCCTGGGAGAGGGGCCGTTCGTCATTCAGGGGGATCGCGGTCGCCTGACCCAGGTGGTGGACAACCTGGTCAGCAACGCCGCGAAGTTCAGCAGCGCGGAGAGCCGGGTCGAAATCAGCCTGGCCCGGAAAGAGAAGGATCTGCTGTTCACGGTCCAGGATCATGGACCGGGCATCAGCCCGGAAGACCAGGCCAAGCTTTTCCAGCCCTTTGCCAAGGCCTCCGCCCGTCCCACCGCCGGAGAACGCAGCACCGGCCTGGGCCTGAGCATCGTCAAACGCATCGTCGAAGCCCATGGCGGCGAAATCCGTTTGGAGAGCGTCGTCGGCCAGGGAACGACGCTTCGCGTGCGTCTGTCGGCGGAATGATGTTTCCGGGCATCCGCTTGAAGAGGTGGACCCGGACATGGTCAACAGCGACCAGCAACATCTCCATGCGGCATTTTTGCGGAGGTAACTGTATGGTTGACGGCCTGTGCCCTCCGGATCACTCTGGAATACGGGTTTGAGCGGAAACAGGCATCGGAAAACACAGATCGAAAGGAGTCCTCGTCATGCTGCACCTGCCCGTGGGCATCAACACCTTTTCCTCCATCCGCACCGGTGGCTACGTGTACGTGGACAAGACCGGGCATGTTCATCGCCTGGTCCTCAAGCAAGGCCGCTACTTCCTTTCCCGCCCCCGCCGCTTCGGCAAGAGCCTTTTCCTGGATACGCTCCTGGAGTTGTTCCAGGGCAACGAAGAACTGTTTCGCGGTCTGTATATTCACGACAAATGGGACTGGAGTGCGGTCCATCCAGTAATCAAGATCGACTTCGGCGAAGGAGGGGTGCGGAGCCGTGAGGAACTGGACGACAAGATTCGGGAGATGCTGATCGTCAATCAGCAACGCCTGGGGACTGCCTGCCAGTTTCAGAGCAACTCCGGTTGCTTTTCCGAGTTGATCCGCCTGGCCCACGAGCAGACCGGACGACGGGCCGTGGTGCTCATCGACGAGTACGACAAGCCCATTCTGGACAACATCGAGAATCCGGACGTGGCCCGGGAAATCCGCGAAGGGTTGCGGGACATCTACTCCGTGATGAAGGCCCGGGACGCCCACATTCAGTGCATCTTCATGACCGGGGTGAGCAAGTTTTCCAAGGTCAGCCTGTTCAGCGGTCTGAACAACCTGGAAGATCTGACCATTGATTCCCAATATGCCGCCATCTGCGGTTACACCCAGCAAGAACTGGAGACCTGCTTCGCCGATCATCTGGAGGGGGTGGACCTGGATCAATTCCGACTCTGGTACAACGGGTACCGCTGGATGGGCGAGGCGGTCTACAATCCTTTTGATGTCCTGCTGTTTCTGCAAAAGGGCAAGGTTTATCGCAACTACTGGTTCGAGACCGGCAGCCCAAGCTTTCTGATCAAGTTGTTCCAGCAAAAGCGCTACTTTTTGCCGAACCTGGAAGGCATCGAGGTGGGCGAGGAGATTCTCAGTTCCTTCGACGTGGACCGGATCACGCCGGAGACTCTGCTTTTTCAGACTGGATACCTGACCATTGCCGAGAATCTGGCCCGCTATGGCGAACAGCGATACGTGCTCAGCGTGCCGAACAGGGAAGTGCGCATAGCCCTGAGCAATGCCCTGGTCACCGGATATACCCAGTTGGCCTCGGAAAAGTTCCAAATCAAGGATACTCTCCGCAACGCCTTGCTCGTTGCTGACTTCCCGGCCCTACGTGAAGTCATTCACCGCCTCTTCGCGGCAATCCCTTACCGGAACTTCACAAACACGGACCTGCTGGACTGCGAGGGCTACTACGCTTCGGTGCTCTACGCCTTTTTCGCCTCCCTGAACGCCCGGATCATCCCGGAGGACGTCACCAACAAAGGCCAGGCCGACTTGACCGTGATTCTGGACACGCATGTCTTCGTCATGGAGATCAAGCTGGTCCAGACCCCGGAAGTCGAAGGCAACCCGGCCTTGGAGCAGATCCGGGCCAAGGGCTGCAGCGAGAAATATCGCGACCAACCCGGGGTGACCGTATATGAAATGGGCCTCGTCTTCAGCCGGGCCGAGCGCAACCTGATCGCCCTGGATGGCCGGGAAGTATTGGGAGCTGCCGCGTCATCCTGACCGCCTCCTCCTCACCAGCCACGGCCGACGCCATCGCCAAATCCTTCACCCGCGCCCCCCGCGCCAGAATCGCCGAAATCCTGGAAACCCTGGCCGCCCTGGGCACGGCCCGGGAGGTGGAGGCGGGGCGGTTTATCGGGCAGTAAAAGATGCACGGGCTATCCAATAGCCCTCCCGATTTCTTGTCTTGATGAGCCGAGGCCGATCAAGGCCTTCATCATCAATTCCAACGAAACGGAAGGGTCTCCATGCTCGACCTTGGCAATCCGAGACTGGCTCGAACCGAGTGCTTCGGCCAATTTCGCCTGAGTCATCTTTTGCGCCTTCCGTTTTTGAACAATGATATCGGCCAAGGCCAGCTTCATATCAATAATTTCCAAGTCAGCCTGATCGAGATCAAGAAACTCATCCACATCCCCGACAACCCAGCCCTTTGATTGCAGTTTCTTCTTTTTTTCTGCTTCCATCACGCCCTCCATCATTCAGTCGTCATAAGCGGCGAGCCTCGCCTTGCAGAGATCAATTGTCGCCTTGAGCGTTCTTCGCGTTTTCTTTTGTTCCCAGTGAATAAGCACAATGCAGTCTACATCGATCCGATAGAAAAACCTCCAAGTGACATCTTCATCAACGACCCGCAACTCATGACACCGCTTGCCGATTGAAGGCATTGGCCTGCTGTGGGGTAGGGACAAACTTTGTCCGGATTGAAGCAGCCTCAAAAGATAGCCCGATTCTATCCTGGCTGAGTGCGACAAGGGTGGAGATTTCGGCACACTGGCCATCCAAGCCAAGGGCTTGTGCTTTTCATGCATGGCAACATGTTATGTCACATCGGACATTTTTTCAAGCAATAATCCATCCTTTTAAATCTCGTTGCATGTCACGAGCCCGTGTACGTCTTGCCAGCCACACCATCGCCTAAATCCGCCAGAATGACCGGAGCGGCCCCGATCATTGCCTGTCGGCTTTTTTATGAATCTGCTTTTCACTTCTTCCCTCTTCACGAATCACCGCCGACGCCATCGCCAAATCCTTCACCCGCGCCCCCCGCGCCAGAATCGTCGAAATCCTGGAAACCTGGAAACCCTGACCGCCCTGGGCACGGCCCGGGAGGTGGAGGCGGGGCGGTTTATCGGGCA
The DNA here is from genome assembly GCF_003046795.1 of Desulfonatronum sp. SC1. Classification (NCBI taxonomy): domain Bacteria; kingdom Pseudomonadati; phylum Thermodesulfobacteriota; class Desulfovibrionia; order Desulfovibrionales; family Desulfonatronaceae; genus Desulfonatronum; species Desulfonatronum sp. SC1. The sequence goes on from NZ_PZKN01000008.1 coordinate 124,505, forward strand.
GTAAGCCGCGCGGTAACTCAGAATGCGCCCACCTGGATTTCAATGGTCACTGGTTCGCTGATGTGGGCTCGGATGGAGTCTTTACGGAATTGTTCCATGGTGTACGGCATACGATTGCTTCCACTCCAAATGTCGTTTAATGGCTTCAACATTTGGTACGTTGGTTTCCCGAAGCCAGGGATGATTCAGAACCTGTTGACATTTCCAGAGTTGAACCGCCCGCTTCGCTCAGGGCACGAAGGTCGCGAAGAAGATTCCTCCCGTCGGTGAGGGGCAATGTTTTTTGAAAGCAGCTTTTTCCCTGCTTTCCTAAATTTTTACCTTGCCTGCCCGGTGAAACCGGGTACCCTTTCAGGGTGTTTCACTGGGGCGTACCCAGCGCCTTGAGTGACCAAACGGGAGCGGGCGGTTCGTTACTTCATCCGAGGTTGGCTTTATGTCCCGCTCTTTTGGTGATCACATTGGCTGCCGCATAAAGCCAACCTCAGTGCAACGCATAATGCTGACCTCGGCGTTTAGAAGGACCTGGTGGATGCTTCTTAATAGCCTGGAATAGTAGTATGAGTGCGGGTTTTTATTTCGGAAAATGCTTGCCAAGTCAGCAGGTGGTAAAGCCGGAAATTTTGGGGGGCGGAATTTTGTGAGTTCCGCATAATAACACTGTTCCCGCGACGCATCCGCGTCGCGGGAACGTGCCGGGGCTGACTGCGTCCAGTCGGTTGCCCTCGCCGCGGATGCCGCGTCGAGAACAACCGACTGGACCGGACTTCGGCCTGTCCTTCCGCAAGCGAGCTTGCTCCAGTACAGGCCGAAGCCGGTCAGCCCCGGCACGTTATCTGGAGATGTCATGAAGAAACTATCTTTGGTCAAAGATGACGGAGAAATACGTGAATATAGGTTAAACGATGGCCGGTTGGTTACTATTGATGTTTCAGATGATAGTGAATTGGTTGTGAAGGATCATAAAAATAATGAAATAGGGAAGATGAATTTTTCATATCGAGATGAAGATTTTCCAGGCGGTTCATCATATTATCACATTACTTGGATGTATTTGGACTTAAAGGACAGTTCATACCTTCATAAAGGAATTGGCAGAGAGGCGTTAACGCATTTTAAAGAAGTCTATGGTTTACCGATTAAAGCATCGGACAATGATGGGTTAAAAAAAGATGATGGTAGCCATCTTACAGGAGATGCTCCTACCTTTGTTGAAAAAATGCGTAATGAAGGTTTGATTGAACCAGTTTTCAGATAACAATTTTCTGCACCTGATCGGTGTTCCGCTGCCGCTCCACACCGTCAGGTGAGAAATACGTTCCCGCGACGCATCCGCGTCGCGGGAACGGGCCGGGGCTGACTGCGTCCATCCGGTTGCCCTCGCCGCGGAAGCCGCGTCGAGAACAACCGGCTGGACCGGACTTCGGCCTGTCCTTCCGCAAGCGAGCTTGCTCCAGAACAGGCCGAAGCCGGTCAGCCCCGGCCCGTTAGCTTTTCAATTAAGTTGAAAGATAAGAGAATGAGTAAAAAAATCGGTCGAAACGATCTTTGTCCTTGTGGATCGAATTTGAAATATAAAAAATGCTGTGCAAACAATTTAGAATTAAATAGTCCAGAATTTTTAGATAAAAAGCTATTTAATTATTTAAAAGAACATGGCATTGAGGAAAAAGATATTAATGAATTGAAATCTGGAAAGAAATCATTAAGTTCTTTTAATATTGATCTCGATAAAATTAAAGCAATTTACTCTTCAACAGGTCTATATGAAAGCATAAAAACTGAACGTGATGAAATTTTCCCACAGATAGATTTATATTTTCCTATAAAATTGATACCTGATAAAATTTATTACATAAATCGAAAAATTGATGATTTTGATAAAATTATTTGTTTTAATAAAGCATTAACTGATAATAAAAGGTTGATAAATGCAATTGGATGGAAGAAAAGACAAGATAAGCATAAAGAATATAATGAACTGATCGTTGAGATGTTTAGTAAAATTGCGCAACCTTTTAGCCTTGACTTGGTTCCATTCCCTGCATTTCCAGGATACATGGTCAAAGCTATTTGGAATGAAACCGAACAAGGTATTTTAAGATACAAAGGGCATTTATACAATGTGATTATTGATCGAATTGAATCAATTATTATTAATTTCAATAATATTCTTACAACGGCATGTATAATCCGTCAACTGATTGAAATAGTAATTAATTCAATTTTCAATAATTTTGTATTATTGGTCGCTTACCAAAAATTAAAGTTAGCTGTACTCCAAACTGGAGAAAATGTAATTGTTTTTGATATTTCATTCCCTGATTTTGTGCAAACGCTAAGTGATTGGCCTAAAGCTGGTGTCAAGAGATTAAACAGCAATATTAAGGATATAATGTCATTACATAAAGATAAGAAATACAACCCTCCTCAACTGAATAGAAAAGTATTAACTTATGATGAACGACTTAAATGGGCAAGACATACAATTCAAGGTGCTGATCAGCAGATTGTAATGAAGATAGGCTCATTGCATGAGTCTTTAGAAATATTACATGAACAATATTCATTTTTGAACGGTTTTGTCCATCCTTCTGCTCAGATTTTTCCAGTTGTTGCATATTATGAAAAAGCCGATGGTGGGTTTAATGATATTGATGTACAAGATTCTGTTCAAATTTCTGCTATTAAAACAATCTATAATAGCCTAAGACTGATTAAATACTATGTTTTCAATGAAGCATGGGACAAAATTGGTTCATTTGAAAAACTTGTTTCAGCTAAAGTGTCAAATCTTGTTGATTGCAAAATCGGATTGGTTGATACAATACAGAAACCAGAATGGTTTATTGATTCCGAAAAACGTAAATTGCCATAATATTAAACACAGTATAAAAGCTAACCAAACGCTCCAGCGGTTCGGTTTTGCTCCGCTATCGCTCCGCAAAACCGAACCGCTGAGCTTATCGTTCCCGCGACGCATCCGCGTCGCGGGAACGTGGCGGGGCTGACTGCGTCCAGCCGGTTGCCCTCGCCGCGGATGCCGCGTCGAGAACAACCGACTGGACCGGACTTCGGCCTGTCCTTCCGCAAGCGAGCTTGCTCCAGTACAGGCCGAAGCCGGTCAGCCCCGGCCCGTTAGCGTTTCAAGAGGATAAGTAATGAGCTTGGAAGATAAATTGTCCAGATGGACAGGGCCTTCGAGTGACACCGAACAGGAAAAACAGGATAGAACCGAGCGGATGATTCGGCAAGCTTTAGATTCACAACACGAACCATTCAATAATTGCTCATTTAAGGTTTATGCAAAGGGCTCTTACGCTAACAATACTAATGTGCGCTCAGACAGTGACGTAGATATCGCAGTAGAATGCACGGAAGTCCTTTACTGGGAGGAGGAAGAGCCGGGTATAAGTACTCCAGGAAAACCATATGAAGGCATTTGGACTCCAGCAAAACTTAGATCAGAACTTGTCGCTGCTTTGAAAGACACATTCCCCAATCAAGTCGATGCTACAGGATCGACAGCTATACAAGTAAACTCTAGCTCTTCACGCGTTGATGCCGATGTCGTTCCGTGTTTCAGCTACGAGTACTATATGAAATATGAGACGAGAAAAGGGACGAAAATATTCAAGACTGATGGTGGTGCTATCGTTAATTATCCTGCCCAGCAATTAGAGAACGGGATAGCTAAAAACAAGCGGACGGGCTACGCATACAAAAAGGGAGTGCGTTTATTAAAGCGCATTGAGAACGCGATGGCACAAGATGGTTCATTCCGGGAGTTACCATCCTATTTTATGGAGTGTCTAGCCTACAATTGTCCAGATTCAGAATTTGCTCATTCGACATGGACGGACTGTCTCCGCGGAATGCTTATCCATATTTGGGATCAGCTTCAGGGTGACGAACCATCTTCTGATCGGTGGGTTGAAGTAAACGGTTGTTATTACCTATTTCATCCAGGACAAAAATGGTCTCGCGCGGATGGTCGTGAGTTTGCTAATGCAGCTTGGAATTACCTTGGGTTTAGCTAATGCGCACTGTGACACTTAAAAGTTCGTTGTATCTACTGGTGGGAATTTCGGCGGTTGCATGGATTGCACTTGCCTACTTTAATGGGCTAGATTTATCAAAAGCTAAAGACTTTTTTAGACTTGTCCCGAAAGTGGTGACTATTGATCTTCTGGTAGTGGCAGTGTTCATTAAGTGGGGATGGAAATTTAAAATATTTAGAGGCTGGCTTGTCCCTTTTCCCAACTTGAACGGAAGTTGGGTGGGTTTAATATATTCAGATTGGAAAAATCCAGAGATAGGAGAAAAGCCACCTCCTATACCGGTAATGCTCACTGTAAATCAATCTTTTTTCCATATTAGCTGCATGATGTATACAAGCGAAATGGAAAGCTCATCCTATTCTGAGGGCTTTCTTATCGAACCGGATCGACAGATTAAGAACATAGCATATTCCTATACTAGCAAGCCTAGATTAAGTTTGAATGCGCGAAGTGTTCCGCATGATGGAACAGCAGTGTTCAAGATCATTGAAAAGCCGAAGCAAAAGCTAGTGGGCAGGTATTGGACGGAGAGATTAACAAAAGGTGAAATCGTTCTTCAGTATCACTCTAAAGAAATACTTGAGGAACTTCCGGAAGAGTTGGGTGAGCATCCCGTAAAGGAAGATGAAAATCGACGCTAACAATCGGCTGCACGGCGACCGATTTTCCGCTGCTTCGCAGCTCCAAACCGGCGCGTGAGCCGGGCGTTAGCAATCTATCAACCGGAAAACATATGAAGGGGTGGGGATGGAACTTCGCGGGATTTCTTTTGGAGAAAGAGTCGCAGAAAATGAAGCAGCACGACTTGCAGAATATTTCGTAAAAACGGAACAGTGGAACTCTCTGGTTTCTGGAAAGGTTGACGTTATTTTTGGCGCAAAGGGCGCTGGGAAAAGTGCGTTATATACCCTTCTGATGAATGAAGGACATCAGTTGGAGAAAAGCAATATAATTCTCATTTCAGCAGAAAAGCCTGCCGGGCAAACTGTGTTCTCAGATATAACATCAGAACCTCCCACAGCAGAGAATGAGTTTGTTTCCTTGTGGAAAATTTATATATGTCAATTGATAGTAAACTGGTTAATGGAAAACGACGCATGTGATGGCGATGCTGAAATTGTTGCTATGCACTTGATAGATGCTGGTTTGATAGAGGATGACAATACGCTCCGAAAATTGGTGAACCGGGCAAAGGCGTTCGCTAAACGATTGATATCATTAGATTCAATCGAAGGTGGAATTACAGCAGAAGGCGGGGCTACAGGAAAAATTACCTTCCGAGAGCCATCCCAAGAGAACCAAAAGTCTGGGTATCGTTCAATTGACGAGCTTATTGATTATTTGAGTAAGCATCTACAAAAGATAGATAAATCCTTTTGGATTCTTTGTGACAGACTGGATGTGGCTTTTGATGATTCGTTTGATCTTGAAAAAAATGCACTCAGAGCATTGTTCAAGGTTTATCGAGATATCGAAGAGCACAGTTCCATTAATCTAAAAGTATTCTTGAGGGACGACATTTGGAAAAGGATAACAAACGAAGGTTTTCGCGAGGCCAGCCATATAACCAGAGTGACAACAATAAGTTGGACAGACAAAAACCTAATGAATCTAATTGTTTCAAGAGCTCTGCGAAATGATGAAATTTTAGAGAAATATGTGGTTGATCCAGAATACGTTCTTTCAGACTATGATCAACAGCTTATTTTATTTTATAAAATGTTCCCCGAACAAGTTGATGTTGGAGAAAAGCAGTCCGATACATTTAACTGGATTAAAAGCCGAATTCGAGATGGACTAAATAATGTCGCGCCAAGGGAGTTGATTCACTTTTATAATGAGTCAATTTCTCAAGAGATAGAGGAGCAAGAGGTAGGTAACGACGCAGTCGAACCCCCGAATATTGTCAGCAGGCAAGCTATAAAGAATGCTACTTATGAGGTTTCAAAGGTTAGAACGGAACAGACTGTATTTGCTGAGCATGCACCTTTGAAAAAATACATTATAGCTCTTCATGGCAATAAGGCAGAGCATAATCTAGACTCGCTGTCCGACGTATGGGGGACCGAAAAAGGTGAGTCAGAAAAAATATCTAGTCAACTAGCAGAAATAGGATTCTTCGAGTCTAGGGCCGCAAGAATAGAAGGTGTTTATAAGGTGCCCTTTATGTATAGATTCTATCTTGAGATATCCCAAGGGAAAGCATACTAATACTCAAGTCCTTGCTAACAATTCGGTCAACGGGACCGCTTTTCCGCGCCGCCTTCGGCTCTGCTCCAAAGCGGCCCGTTACCTCTGCGTTATGCGTAAAATGAACTCATGAGCGATAACTGGAAACAAGAAGTAGTAGAAGCAGCTAAACAAGCTACGAGAACAAAAAGGAGAAACACAGGGTGAAAATAATTAGCAATGCAAAGGATGAAGTATGACCTTCAAGGCCTTCAGGGGATCTGCCTTTAACCACAGTCACGAGAACAAGGCATTCAATGATCTCCATGACCTGCTGCGACAATACTGGTCAGAGCAAGATGAGCCTCTGTACTTGTTCGGTAATTTCTTTGTGGGTGGTAAGGAGTTAGATGCCCTTATCATTAAACGAAACGCCATCATTGTCATCGACTTTAAAAACTATGGAGGCGAGGTCAAGTTCTCGGAGAACAACCGCTGGACCTGCGATGGTGTTCCCGTCAAAGGTGGCAACAGCATCAATCCCTACCAGCAGCTACGCACAAACAAGTTCGCCCTGCTCGAATACATCAACAGTGACCGAATATCACTGAAATCTGATCCCAACCTAGGTCATATCGCTGCGCTAACACTTTTCCAGCAGTCAATTCAGTTTGATGAGCTACAGGTTCCAGCGAAGATTCGCAGCTGGTTCCATGTGGGCGATATGCTCCATGCCGTTCGCACCATCGATGGGATAGTGAGCGCCTCAATCGATCTTCCGAATGCGGACATTGAGACGCTTATTAGCACCTTTGATGTGCCGCCTTACTTCCCCGATGGAAGGCCTGAAACCCGCAGCATAGCATCGATCTCAGAAAGTGACTCACCTTCATTTCGCTGGACCGAAGGTCAACAACAGGTGTTGGCTTGGACCACAAAGTGGCTGGAGGGCGATGCTACCGCGCTGGTAGTTACCGGGATGGTGAACACGGGCAAGAGAACCGTACTGTCTGAAGTCATACAGCAAGTGGAACGACATGGACTGACGCCGGTCCTGTTGACGCCCAATGGACGGATCGCGCAGCGTTATCGGTTGCTGGGTTTTGAAGAGTGTCACTCCGTTTATACCTATCTATACAGTAGTCAACCGAACCGGATTGAGAAAAGTAGTTCTGGTGTGGGCGTGGGAGTGCATGAGGTAAAGCTCACCCCGCAGTATGTCGAGGGAAAGTGCCTGATATTTGTCGAGGCACATCTCCTGGGCAATAGCTTTTTCGCAACTGACACTACCCGATTTGGAACGGGTCATCTGGTTAATGATTTACTGGAGGCCGTGGGTGAAACATCACCCAAGATGCTGCTAGTTGGTGATCCCTACCAGTTATCGCGAGGCGATCTCAAACTCAGCTTTATCCATAGTCAGGTGTTTGAGGAACGAGAGCTCAAAACGGTACGGGTGGTCGTTGATGAACAGCTGCGCCCCGATCCCGAGCAGCAGGGTCTTCTCGATTTCCAGTTCGAATTGGCGGAGCACTTAAAGCACAAACACTACAATCGCCTTCCCAAGTCAGACGGTGATCAGGTTAGTGAGGTGGACAAAGACCCTAACCTTCCGAATGAGCTATCTACCGGATACTTTCATACGGTCTATCTTTGTGCTTTGAACGAGGCAGCGCATCGCATCAATTTGGCGGTCAAAAAGGCGCTGCGCCCTCAGGGGGTTCACAGCCTTGATGTCGGTGATCGGATCGATTTTCATAATCGCACTCCGGTGGTACCCGATGCATATGATCCGTCTGAGATTAACGTGCAAGAATCATCCAACGTCAATGCAGGCGACATCGGCGTTGTGGAGTGGATTTCCGACCAGGAAGAGGTCCACTCCATACTGTTGAAAGGGCGGGACAAACCGACCGACCTGCGCTTCAGGCTGATGCGCTGCAAGGTGCCTGGATTGGGTTCGGTCAATGTACGTTACCTGCCAGACTATTTGAGTGCCGAAAAACCGGAACTCTCTTCAGATCAGCTCATTGCCATGAACATCTTTGCCCGCCAGCAGGCAGAGAAAGACCTAGGTGATCTGAAAGAAAAGCTTTCTCGATTGAAGGAATCGGATGACGAGGCAGATAAGTCAAGATACAAGGCCGAGAAAGAACGCTTTGACCTTTTAGTTAATCGTCGCGTGATTTGTAGTGGCTATTTTAATGCAGCGCGAATCCGGTTTGCTTACGCGATGACGGTGCACAGGGGGCAGGGGCGTGAATGGAGTCATGTCATCCTGAACGCTGAACGTAGCTCCGGAGGCGAATCGCATCATAATGATGAATACTTTCGTTATCTATACACCGCTGCGACCTGTTCATCGGCAAAGCTTTCACTTCAAAAATATCCTGATCTCAACCCACTGACGCAGTGTGTTTTCAAGGCGAACCCCCAGTGCAAGATTGGACCTTTCAATCTGACCAGACCGCTCCATTACGACCAAGATCGAAAACCAACTAACAGTGAGGCAAGGCTACCTCCACCTAAGGGGCTAACCGATGCAAAGCCTCAACTGATTGCGCTGCTTCTGGCGATTGTCGACCGCTTGGGAAGTTCTTGCTGGAAAATAGAGTCTATTTCGCAGCATGCCTATCAGGAGCATTACGTCTTCATGAATGCCCAGGGTCAGAAAGTCGTGGCGAGAATGTCTTATAAGGGTGATTTCACAGTATCGAACATCACCTGGGTTGCCGAAGGTGTTGATCAGGCTGAACTTCGTAAGCTGCAAGACTGCATCTATGGCGTCGATAGCTTTGAAAGCTGGGAGGTAAAGGAAGCCGTCCAAGCCCTTGATGATCTTCTTCTGCCAGCCGGTTTCAACCGAAGTGGCGTGAAAGAAAGTGCCTATCGAGCGCAAGTGGGTTTTAACCACAGTCAGGGCACCCTCGAATTGGAGATCAATGTAGGAAAAACGGGATTGGCCAGCTCGATAAGGCCCGTACGAAGTAGTGACGAAAACCTCATTGCCACTGTTCAGGAGCTTATCGACTCGGTGTAAGGCAAATGACCATATTTCAAACCATCAAGAAACTCAGGCACAGTGGCAAACCGGTAGATGCATGGAATACCGGACATCCTGCGCTGCAAGATGAGCCAGGCAATCTTTTTCTCAAACGGAGCCTATATTGGGCATGCTACGATGGCATAAAGGCGATTCAGGAACGCATCGCACATAGAAACAACAAAGCGCCAACTCAACAGGAACAGCAAGATATTTCCAGCTGGATCTCTTGTATCGAAAAGCTTGATCTACCCCTTCCCTGTGAAGAGCTTAATTTTCGTTTCTTCAACCTATTCAGGGAAAACGGTGAGCACTATGAGGCCTTTATTAGATTTGTGCTCAACCACAGTGAGAACCTATTCGTCTGGCCCGATGATTTCACGCCCTATCAGGGCGAGAAATACGAAAGCCCAAGCCAAGTGGTAAAGCAGGCACGAGCGGCTGCAAAGGGATGGCTAACCTATCGGAAAGAATGGAATATTGATCTTGCAGTTCTTTTATCGTTCCTGGATATGGCCAACAGTAGGGCCAAAGACCACGACAAAACCTGGCTTCACTATGATTATGCCAAGTGCTTGATTGGCTCTAGGAACTACGAGGCCGCCAGAGACCTCGTGCTACCCATTGTGCGAACCAAAGTATCGGAGTTTTGGGCCTGGGGCGCACTGGCCGCCACTTATATCGACTCGAACCCGACCAAAGCAGTTGCTTGTTTCGCAAAAGGGTTGGGTGAATGCCGAGAGGCCAAGTTTTCGGTCAAGATGCGTGGCTCCTTGGCCTCTTTACTTGCGAGTCAGGGTGAACCTGAAAAAGCCTCTGCACTCTTGTGCTCTATTGCCGACATCTATTCCAGCGAAGGTTGGACACTGAAGTCTGAGTATGAGGATTTGATGGCACAACCATGGTTTGATGCCTCGGCAGCTGGGACAGTCAATCTCGATCAATTTTTCAGTACCGCAGGTGCGCAAGCAAATAATCTTCTATATGACAAAACCACCACTCAAACGGGTATTGTTGCCTCAATACACAAGTCTGGGAAGGGTTTTAATGTATATCTCTCGGAAGGCCTAAAAATTCCCGTACGAAAAGGCACTTATGCCACCAAATCCCTTCCTTCAGTTGGTGACTGGGTCTCAGTCACATATGCCAACACTACTGATAGTACAGAGGTATTGGAGGCTGCACCAACTGAGCCGATAACTCTTCCTGGTCTTGAGGTAGAAGTCGGAGAACTACGGGTTAATCCGAAAGGCTTTGCCTTTGTCGGAAACACCTTTGTCGCCCCCGATTTGGTCGTGCAGGAAATGCACGGAGCCGCAGTCGAGGTAATGAAGATTTGGGATATGAACCCAAAAAAAATGGAAATGACCTGGAGGGCAATTAAAGTTACGAAATTAGCCATATAGAGAGACCATGGCTGAAGAGGCTATTTTTGACGACAGAGCATCACCACTGCTATCGCAATATGGCCAAATTGTTACGGAGAATCAGATTACGGTAAAAGTCGTCTAGAGAATGAAGAATATTTGTGCGAATGTGGGGCGTATCATTGAAGAGAAAAGGCATAACAAGGCGCTCGTGCAGACGCTCCTTGCGTCGCGCCGCACAGCCCCGGCCCGTAGGACAAAAGTTGGAGGAGTTCGACGCCAAATTTGATGCGGGTGAAGACATCAGTGAATATCAGGAAGTGAGTAAAGGTTTCCGCCCGGGATGGGAACAGAAGAAAGTGAATGTAGATATTCCTGTTTGGATGATCGATCCGTTGGATACGCAAGCTCGGAGAATCAGACAGGACTTTAACCGCATCGCGCCAAATCCAGCCTTTTCCGCAATAATTTCTGCATGTTAACCTGGCCCTTTGCGTAAGACCCTACTGATATCTCTGCTTTTTTGTCAAAAAAACGTTTAATTTTATA